>NZ_CAWMFQ010000388.1:0-8704 GCF_963866995.1 Aeromonas sp. ZOR0002
GGTTGCTGCCGACGATGAAGCCCGTCTTGCTGACCAGGGTGACCTCGGCCTGGTTGTCATAGAGGCTCTTGCCAAGGTGCTCGGCCAGTTGCTGAAAGATGGGCAGGTTCATGTCGACCCCGGTGATCCCGGCAAACTTGCCATCCTTGAGGACGGGCACCGTCAGGCTGGTCATCAGCATCTTCTGGCCAGGGCTTATCTCGTAGAGGTAGGGTTCCATCAGGCAGGGGCGACGAGTCTCGCGACCGCAGAGATACCACTCGCTGTTGCGAATGCCGAATTCATTGCGCGAGGTGTCGAACTTGGCGTCACTGGTGGCGGCATCTATGGTCTGCTGCGCGATGTTTCCGTTCTGTTCCCGGGTGAAGTAGACCTCGAGACTGCCCTTGCCGGCAACCGAATGGCTGGTGCCCGTCTGCCAGTCGGCGTCCTGTCCGTCGTAACCGTTGGGTTCGAACTGGGCGTAGATGGAGCTGATCCCGTTTGCCTGGCGCAGGCGGCTGCCAAGCAGGAGCTCCACTTGCGGGCGGCTCAGCCGCTGGTCCGGCTGGGCCATGCTTCCTTCAAGCTGCGCCGCCATGCCGAGCGGTATCTGATAGGCCTGCTGCAACTGGTCTTCGATCTGCACGGCATACCGCTCTGCCTGGAATTGCAGGGAACGGGAAACTTCCTGCTCCAGGGCGCCACGGGTCTGCGCCATGATGTCATCGCGCAGTCCGTTCAGCGAGGAGGACTGTATCCATGTCATAGCGACGCCACTGGCGAGAAAAAGTCCCAGCGTGAGCAACAACAACTTGGTCTTGAGCGGACGTTGTTTCATTCGACAACTCCTTTTGGCAAGAATGACAACGATATGGTCGGAGCGGATCCTGACAGTTGTACTGTACTGGATTTGTTGATGGGTTTGTGCACGGCTTCTGGTTATAATTTTGGCCTTCCCGAGCGTTGATGGAACAGTCGCAATGAGCAATGCACTGAGCAGTATTCCGCCGGTAGTCGAGATGGACTACCCCTTCCCGGCCAAACCACAGCCCCTGACTCCCGAGCAGAAGGCGACCCTGATCGCCGAGATCAAGGTGCTGCTGCAGGCGCGCCAAGCCGTGCTGGTTGCCCATTACTACACGGATCCCGAGATCCAGGCCCTGGCAGAAGCCACCGGTGGCTTCGTGGGTGACTCCCTCGAGATGGCCCGCTTCGGGCGCGACCATGCGGCCCAGACCCTGATCGTGGCCGGTGTGCGCTTCATGGGAGAGACCTCCAAGATCCTGAGCCCCCACAAGCGGGTGCTGATGCCGACGCTGGAGGCCGAGTGCTCTCTTGATCTGGGTTGTCCCATCGACCAGTTCTCCGCCTTCTGCGATGCCCACCCCGATCACATTGTGGTGGTCTATGCCAATACCTCGGCAGCGGTGAAAGCACGGGCCGACTGGGTGGTCACCTCCAGCATTGCGCTGGAGATCGTCGAACATCTGGACAGTCAGGGTCACAAGATCATCTGGGGCCCGGACAGACACCTCGGCGCCTACATCGAGAAGAAGACAGGGGCCGAGATGCTGCGCTGGCAGGGGCACTGCATTGTGCACGACGAGTTCAAGGCCAAGGCGCTGCGCGAGCTCAAGGCCCAGAACCCGGATGCCGCCGTGCTGGTGCACCCGGAGTCCCCGGCCTCCGTCATCGAGCTGGCGGATGCGGTGGGGTCCACCAGCCAGCTCATCAAGGCCGCCAAAGAGCTGCCCCAGCAGAAACTGATCGTGGCGACCGATCGCGGCATCTTCTACAAGATGCAGCAGGCATGCCCGGAGAAAGAGATGGTGGAAGCGCCCACCGGCGGTGATGGTGCCACCTGCCGCAGCTGCGCCCACTGCCCCTGGATGGCGATGAACGGCCTGGTGGCCATCAAGGAAGCCCTGACCGACGGTGCCGAGCGTCACGAGATCCATGTGGATGAGGCACTGCGTCTCAAAGCGCTTGTCCCGCTCGACCGCATGCTGGATTTCGCCGCCGAGCTCAAGCTCAAGACCCAGGGCAACGCCTGACTGACCCTGATGGCAAGATGCAAAGAGGGCTCCCGCGGGAGCCCTCTTGATTTATCCGTCAGCCGTATCGTCAGATGATGACGGTGGAGAAGCTGTGCTCCTCGTCGGGCGCGACGGTGATCCCGTCCTCGGCGGTGATGGCCGCCTCGACACAGAGCATGGTGCGATAACCGTCGTCACTCATGTCGGCCATGGCGCTGGCCCCTTCCTGCCAGGGGGTCCAGACCACCACGCTGTCGTGGTTGCCGCTGACCACCCGGGTGGTGCGCTCACCATCCTGCACGCTGACCATGGCATCGGGCTGGCGGTAGATGCGATCCATGGCTGCGGTGACGGTCAGCGCTCCCTGTTGCAGTTCGTTTCGGCCGGTCAGCTTGTCCAGATAGGGTTCGCCGAGGCCGGTCACGGTTACCGCTTCCGGCGCACTGATCTGCAGGTAGGTGTGCAGGGCGGCATTGTAGGTGAGCGTTGACTTGCCGGTGTTGCGGGTGGTCAGCACCAGGGAAAGCTCCTTGCCGACCAGTACGTCCAGCTCCAGCTCGAAGGCATGGGGCCAGAGCGTCCTGCTGGCATCGTTGTCACGCAGGGAGAGGTGGACGAGTGTGCCATCCCCGTGATCGGAGACCCCATCCAGCGTCCACAGGCAGTTGCGTGCGAAGCCATGAGCCGGCTTGCCGCTGCCAACGCGAGCGGGGGAGGGGCCGAACCAGGGCCAGCAGAGGGGAATGCCGCCGCGAATGGGCTTGCTGCCATCCAGTATCGCCTTGTCGCTGAGCCAGAGAGAGGCCGGTTCACCATGGCGTTGGTAACGCAGCACATGGGCGCCAAACAGGCTTATCTCGGCCCTGGCGTGCTCATTGTCTATGGTCAGCAGGGGCAGGCCATCCTGGCTCAGGGTGCAGTGGGCAGTCAGCGTACGTGTCGGTGTCATAAAGGCTCCAGTGCTCGGGGACATTCAGAAAGGGTCCGTGATTCAGAATACAAAAAGGCGGCCATTGGCCGCCTTTTTTCAAGCTACGCGATTGCGCATCCCAAATTACTTGGAGATGTGAGCGATCAGGTCCAGAACCTTGCTGGAGTAGCCCATTTCGTTGTCGTACCAGGAGACGACTTTCACGAAGGTCTTGTTCAGCTGGATACCAGCCTTGGCATCGAACACGGAAGTCTGACGCTCACCCAGGAAGTCGGTGGAAACCACTTCGTCTTCGGTGTAGCCCAGCACGCCCTTCATGGCGCCTTCGGAGGCAGCCTTCATGGCCTGGCAGATTTCAGCGTAGGACGCTTCTTTCTTCAGGTTGACGGTCAGGTCAACAACGGACACGTCCGGAGTCGGCACGCGGAAGGCCATGCCGGTCAGCTTGCCGTTCAGTTCCGGGATGACCACGCCAACAGCCTTGGCAGCACCGGTAGAGGACGGGATGATGTTCTGAGCCGCACCGCGGCCACCGCGCCAGTCTTTGGCAGACGGACCATCAACGGTCTTCTGGGTAGCAGTGGTAGCGTGAACGGTGGTCATCAGGCCGGATTCGATACCGAAGGTATCGTTCAGAACCTTGGCGATGGGGGCCAGGCAGTTGGTGGTGCAGGAAGCGTTGGAAACGATGTCCTGGCCAGCGTAGGAATCCTGGTTGACGCCCATGACGAACATCGGGGTAGCGTCTTTGGACGGACCGGTCAGTACGACTTTCTTGGCACCAGCAGCGATGTGCTTGCGAGCGGTTTCGTCGGTCAGGAACAGACCGGTTGCTTCGGCAACAACGTCAACACCGATTTCGCCCCATTTCAGGTTGGCCGGGTCACGTTCAGCGGTAACACGTACGGTTTTGCCGTTGACGATCAGGTTGCCGTCTTTGACTTCAACAGTGCCCTTGAAGCGACCGTGAGTGGAGTCGTACTTCAGCATGTAAGCCATGTAGTCAACGTCGATCAGGTCGTTGATACCAACCACTTCGATGTCAGCACGCTCAGCGGCCAGACGGAAAACGAAACGACCGATACGGCCAAAACCGTTAATACCTACTTTGATAGTCATAATTGGTTACCTAACTGTTCAGTAGTCAAAGAAAATTCCGTTTGTAAATTTACTAGAACTCCCTCGCGAGTCAACCAACAATCTGCGCGAAATTGCGCTATATCATGAAAAACTGTGAAATTTATTTTCGGTTTATGTAACTGGCTACCAACTTTTGTTGAATGCATCATCAGCAAAGTCGGTGGCAGAGAACAACAATAGTGCCTGCCCGGTCACACATCCAGCCGGGGAGATATGTAAAAATGTGCGCGGTTTAGCATGGCCAAAGAGCCACTGTTCAAGTACCAACCATAAAAATTAATCACAAAATAGCGTAGACAGAATCCACAGCGGGAATTCTCAAACTATGACCACCCTGATTGAACAGCTGGCTGCCGCCAAAGGCATTGCCAGTGAGTATGTTGATGCCTGGGGCCAGCCGGCCCTGGTATCGGAAGAGAGCAAGGCCGCCATGCTGGGCGCCATGGGCTACCGCGTCGACGACGAGGCCGCCCTGTCCGAACAGCTTGAGCAGGAGCACCGCCAGCACTGGCTGCGCGCGCTGGATCCCGTGATGGTGGTACGCAGCGGCGACGCCGTTACTCTTGAGGTTCGCCTCCCCATCGAATTCGTCAACGATGCCCTCACCTGGCAGCTCCAGCAGGAGCAGGGTGCAGTGCTGTCCGGTCAACTCACTCCCATCGAGGGTGAGCTGGTCGGGGTGGCCGAGTTCGAGGAGATGGAGTGTCAGGCCTATCGCGTCACCCTGGATGTGCAGCCTGCGCTGGGTTATCACCAGCTCATCCTGCTGGAAGAGGGCAATGACGAGCCGCTGGCCACCATGCGTCTCATCGTCGCCCCCAAGTCCTGCTACAAGCAGGCGCCCATCGCCAATGGTCGCAAGGTGTGGGGTCCGAGCGTCCAGCTCTACTGCCTGCGCAGCCGCCACAACTGGGGCATCGGCGATTTCAGCGATCTCGGCCAGCTGGTTGAGAATGCCGCCGCCTGGGGAGCCCACTTCGTCGGTCTCAACCCCATTCATGCCCTCTATCCGGCGAACCCGGAGAGTGCCAGCCCCTACAGCCCCTCTTCCCGTCGCTGGCTCAACGTCGCCTATATCGACGTGGAAGCGGTGCCCGAATTCCTGGGCAACGATCGCCTGAAAGCGGAGGTGGCGAGCCCGGCCTTCCAGCAGCACCTCACCTCCCTGCGGGTCAAGGACAACGTGGATTACACCGGCGTCATCCAGACCAAGATCGGGATGCTGCGCCAGGTGTTCGACCAGGCCAGCTTCAGCGCCGAGCGTCAGGCTGCGTTCGATGCCTTCGTGGCTGCCGGCGGTGACAGCCTGCAACAGCAGGCAGCGTTTGACGCCCTTCAGGCCCACTTCTATGCCAAGGGCGAGAATGCCTGGGGCTGGCCGGTCTGGCCCGAGGCGCTGCGCGATTACCACAACCCCGAAGTGGCGGCCTGGATGGCCGAGCACCAGCAGGATGTGGCCTTCTATCTCTATCTGCAGTTCCTGGCTGACGAGCAGTTGGCCCGGGCCGATGCCCGCGCCAAGGCCGCCGGCATGGTGATGGGGATCTACCGGGATCTGGCGGTCGGCGTCTCCGAAGGCTCCACCGAGATCTGGGCAAACCGGGATCTCTACTGCCCGAAAGCCTCGGTCGGTGCACCGCCCGACATCCTCGGCCCCCTCGGCCAGAACTGGGGCCTGCCCCCCATGAACCCGAACCAGCTGTTCGAGGCCGCCTACCAGCCCATGGTGGATCTGTTCCGCGCCAACATGCGCTCCTGCGGCGCCCTGCGCATCGACCACGTGATGGCCTTGCTGCGCCTGTGGTGGGTGCCGCCCGGAGAGTCGGCCGCCAAGGGCGCCTACATCTATTACCCGGTGAACGATCTGCTGGGGATCCTGGCCCTCGAGTCCCACCGCAACCAGTGTCTGCTGATCGGGGAGGATCTCGGTACCGTGCCGGAGGGGATCGACGTGACCCTGAAAGAGAACGGCGTCCACTCCTACAAGGTGTTCTTCTTCGAGCGTTCCAAGGACGATGGTGGCTTCATCTCCCCGGCGCACTACGCCGAGCAGGCGATGTCCGCCCTGACCACCCACGACATGCCGACCCTCAAAGGCTTCTGGCACTGCGACGATCTGGCGCTGGGACGCGAACTGGGCCTGTACCCGGATGAAGACGTACTCAAGACCCTGTATGCTGATCGCCATCAGGCCAAGCAGCGGATCCTTGACAGCCTGCATGCTCATGGGGTCATCTCTGGCAATATCAGTCAAGACGTGAACTGGGTCGGCATGAATACCGAGCTCAACCACGGTCTGCAACTGCACATGTCCCGCGGCAGCTGTGCCCTGTTCAGCACCCAGCTCGAAGACTGGCTGGAGATGGACAAGCCGGTCAACGTGCCGGGTACCAGCTACGAGTACCCCAACTGGCGTCGCAAGCTCTCCCGGGATCTGGAGGATATCTTCGCCGACGAGGCGCTCAAGAATCTGGCGGGCAAGATGAGCCGGGCCCGTGACGAGGCCAGCCGTTGAGCCTTGAACGCCAACATGTGACTCACTTTCATCCGCTTCGGCTTCGGCCGAAGCGGATGTTCAGCCATCAAAGGAAATGTCGATGCCCGTTGAACGTTTGGTTGCCGCCCGCTGTGCCGATCCCTTCTCCCATCTAGGCCTGCTGGCCAATCCGGATGGGCCAGGCCTGAAACTCACCGCCTGGTTGCCCGATGCACTCGAGGTCCGGGTCAGGGATCTCAAGTCAGGCAAGATAGTTGCCACCCTGACCGCCGCTGACGAAGCGGGCCTCTTTGAAACTGTTTTCACCCGCCGCAAGAATCCCTTCCCCTACCAGCTCATCGCGACCTACGCCGACGCCAGTGCCGACATCATCGATCCCTATCAGTTCCAGGCTACCGCCTGGGAAGGGCTGGCTGAACTCACCTGGCAACCGGAAAACCTCTACCACACCCTCGGCGCCCAGTTGCGCACCGTGACGCACCTCGGCCAGCAGGTGGAAGGGGTACGCTTTGCCGTCTACGCGCCTAGCGCAACCGCCGTGAGCCTCATCGGGGATTTCAACTTCTGGGATGGACGCCGTCACCCCATGCAGCGCAGCCAGTGCGGCCACTGGGTGCTGTTCGTGCCGGGGCTCAAGGCCGGGGATCGCTACAAGTTCGAACTGAAAGACCCGGCGGGCAATCGCCTGCCCCACAAGAGCGACCCGGTGGGCTTCTACTGCGAGCAGTACCCCTCGTTCGCCTCAGTGGTCTATGACCACGGCCAGTACCAGTGGCAGGACGCCGCCTGGCGCGAGAGTCAGCTCAATGACAAGCGCGAACAGCCCCTCTCCATCTACGAGCTGCACGTGGGCTCCTGGAAGCGTCACCCTAACGGCGACAGCCTGAGCTGGCGCGAGCTGGCGGTGGAACTGGTGGATTACATCAAGGAGATGGAGTACACCCACATCGAGCTGCTGCCGGTCTCCGAGCACCCCTTCAGCGGCTCCTGGGGCTACCAGCCGGTGGGCATGTTCTCCCCCACCAGCCGCTACGGCACGGCCGACGATTTCAAATACTTCGTGGATCAGTGCCACCAGGCGGGGATCGGCGTGATTCTGGATTGGGTGCCCGCCCACTTCCCGTCCGATGCCCACGGCCTGGCCCGCTTCGACGGCACGCCGCTCTACGAGTACGAAGATCCGCGCCGTGGCTGGCACCCGGACTGGAACTCCTACATCTATGACTTCGGTCGCGACACCGTGCGCCAGTTCCTGGTGGCCAGCGCCCTGTTCTGGCTCGACAAGTTCCACATCGACGGCCTGCGGGTGGATGCGGTCGCCTCCATGCTCTATCTGGATTACTCCCGCAACGCCGGTGAGTGGGTGCCCAACGTCGATGGCGGCAACCACAACTACGAGGCGATCAGCCTCTTGAAGTGGACCAACGAGGAGGTGTACGGCAAGTACCCCCACGCCATGACCATCGCTGAGGAGTCCACCGCCTTTGCCGGGGTCTCCCGTCCCACCTTCCTCGGTGGCCTGGGGTTTGGCTTCAAGTGGAATATGGGCTGGATGCACGACACCCTCAGCTACATGCAAAAAGAGCCCATTCACCGTCGCTACCACCACAACGACATGACCTTCTCCATGGTGTACCACTATGACGAGAACTTCATTCTGTCCCTCTCCCACGACGAGGTGGTCCACGGCAAGCACTCCCTGCTCTACAAGATGCCCGGGGACGAGTGGCAGCAGGCCGCCAACCTGCGCGCCTACATGGGCTTCATGTATGCCCACCCCGGCAAGAAGCTCAACTTCATGGGTACCGAGATCGCCCAGAGCAACGAGTGGAATCACGATGCCCAGCTGCCCTGGCACCTGTTGCAGTACCCCAGGCACGGCGGCCAGCAGCGGCTGATCCGGGATCTCAACCACCTCTATCGTCATGAACCTGCCTTGTATCAGGCGGATTATGACCAGGCCGGTTTCCGCTGGCTGGATCACCAGGACGCGGACAACAGCATCTTCGCCTGGCTGCGGGCCGACAAGCTGGGGGCCCATCCGCTGGTGGTGGCCTGCAACTTCACCCCGGTGCCGCGCATCGGTTACCGTCTCGGGGTGCCGGCTGCCGGGCGCTA
>NZ_CAWMFQ010000388.1:8776-11409 GCF_963866995.1 Aeromonas sp. ZOR0002
ACAGCGAGCATTACTGGGGCAGCAACTATGATGTGGGTCTGGTCTTCGTCGCCGAGGCGACCCCCTGGCAGGGGATGGCACACAGCCTGGTGCTGGACTTGCCGCCGCTCGCGACCTTGTTCATCAAACAGGAGTCCTGATGTTTGAAATGGAAAACGGGGTAGATCACCCGCTTGGCGCCCGTCTGGACGAGACGGGCTGCCACTTCTGTGTCTGGGCTCCCCAATCGGACAAGGTGGAGCTCTGCCTGTTCGACGACGAGGAGCAGGAGCTGGCGCGTCTCCCCTTGCCCGGTCGGCGCGGCCAGTACTGGTTCGGCCACGTGCGCGGGGTCAAGGCCGGTCAGCGCTATGGCTACCGGGTGCATGGCTCTCCCCAGGAGGGGTTGCTGTTCGACCCGGACAAGCTGCTGATAGACCCCTACGCCCGGGCGCTCAGCCGTGCCACTCACTGGGACGATGCCCTCTACGAGGGGGACAGCGCGGCCATGGTGGGCAAGTCGGTGGTGGTGGACGATGCCTTCGACTGGCAGGGGGTCGGCAAGCCCGGCATCCCGCCGGAGCGGGTCGTGCTCTACGAGACCCACGTCAAGGGGTTCACCCGCCAGCACCCCGGCATCCCCAAGGCGCTGCAGGGCACCTATCTGGGCATCAGCCACCCGCTGATGATCGAGCATCTGCAGGGGCTGGGGGTGACCTCGGTCCAGCTGATGCCGGTGGCGGCCTTCATGTCCGAGCCCAGGCTCGAGCAGCTGGGGCTGACCAACTACTGGGGCTACAACCCCATCGCCTTCTTCGCGCCCGAACCGCGCTACGGGGCGAAGGATGCGGTGACCGAGTTCAAGACCATGGTGCGCGAGCTGCACCGGGCGGGGCTCGAGGTGATCCTGGACGTGGTCTACAACCACACCGCGGAGTCGGGCTTCGACGGCCCCATGCTCTCCCTCAAGGGGTTTGACAACGCGGGCTACTACGCCTTCGAGTCGGGGGCCCACGGTCCGGATTACCATCGCCACGCCAACGTCACCGGCTGCGGCAACAGCGTCAATCTGGATCACCCCAATACCCTGCGACTGGTGCTCGATGCCCTGCGCTACTGGGTCACCGAGATGCAGGTGGACGGTTTCCGCTTCGATCTGGCGGTCACCCTGGCGCGGGAAGCGGGGGAGTTCGATCCCATGAGCGCCTTCTTCAAGGCCATGATGGCGGATCCCGTGCTGGCGCGGGTCAGGCTCATCGCCGAACCCTGGGACATAGGCCCCTTCGGCTATCGTCTCGGTCAGTTTCCGAGCCAATGGCTGGAGATCAACGATCGTTACCGCGACACGGTGCGCGGGTTCTGGCGCGGGGATGCGGGCAAGATGGGGGATTTTGCCACCCGTCTGGTGGGCTCGCGGGATCTCTTCCCGAAGAACTGGCGCTCCCCCCACACCAGCGTCAACTACCTCTGCTATCACGACGGCTTCACCCTCGAGGATCTGGTCTCCTACAACCAGCGCCACAACCAGGCCAACGGCGAGGACAACCGGGACGGCCACGGCAACAATCTCTCCAGCAACCACGGTGTGGAGGGGCCGACCCTGGACCCGCGCATCAACAACCTGCGCCAGCAGCAGAAGCGCAACCTGATCGCCACCCTGCTGCTGTCACAGGGGACGCCCCACTTCCTGGCCGGGGACGAGATGGGCCGCAGCCAGCTCGGCAACAACAACGCCTACTGTCAGGACAACCAGATAAGCTGGGTGAACTGGCAACTGCGCCCGGAGGACGAGCGGCTGCTCGCCTTCACCCGCCAGATGATGGCGCTGCGGGCGGAGTCCGGGGTCTTCTCCAACCTGCAACTGAGCGACGACGGCTGGAACGGCAAGGCGACCAGCTGCCACCAGGTGAACTGGTATCACCCGGACGGCCATCAGCTCACCGATCAGGACTGGCACGCCCCCATGGGGCAGGCGTTTGCCATGGACATCGGCATGATCGGCTGCACCGGGGAGCGCTGGTACGTGCTGTTCAACGCCAGCGACTATGACATCCAGTTCCGCCTGCCGCCGCCGGGGGAGGGCATGGAGTGGATACAGACCATCGACACCGCCACCAACGACGGCCTGCCCTTCCTGCCGGACGACATCAAGCGGCAGGTGGCGGTGGGGCGTGCCCACTCCCTCAAGCTGCTGGAGCGGGTCGCCCTGCCGGCGGCGGTGCTGGCGAGTGAAGGGGTGGTGGCAGCGGATGTTGTCGCCGTGTTGCCAACGGGATCACAGTTCCCGCTGGCGGGGTAGAGCCAGGCGCCCTGACTGGGTATGCTGGGCACCGTTATCAGTGGTGAGGAGCCGGAATGAGCAGTAACAACCCTGAACAGTGGCGCGACAAGCTGAGTGCAGAGCAGTTCCACGTCTGCTGGGAGAAAGGGACCGAGCGTCCCTACAGCGGTGCCCTGCTGCACAACCGCAAGAGCGGCGATTACCACTGCGTCTGCTGCAAGCAGGTGCTGTTCCACTCAGGCGCCAAGTTCGACGCGGGCTGCGGCTGGCCCTCGTTCGACCGGGCCATCGAGGGGACGGTGACCTACACCGAGGACAACAGCCACGGCATGAAGCGGGTGGAGATCACCTGCAGCCAGTGCGGCTCCCACCT
>NZ_CAWMFQ010000389.1:0-7791 GCF_963866995.1 Aeromonas sp. ZOR0002
TAGATGAGTTCGAAACAGGCGTCCGGCAGGCGTACCTGCTCGATGGCATCCTGCCAGGCGTCGTACTCTTCCCCCCGAATCTGCACCGCCGGGGTCAGGTTCTGATGGGATTGGCCATCGCTCGCCAGCATGGCCTGGAAGTTGGATTTCTCCTGCACCCTGTCCATCCAGACCCGCACCAGCATGCGGTCGTAGAGCGCCTCCAGCCCGCTGTCCGGGGCAGGCAGCTCGTTCGAGGCGGTGACCAGCAGCCGCATGGGAATGGGGTGCTGGCTGTCGCCGTTGCGAAACTGCCGCTCGTTGATGGCGGTGAGCAGGGTGTTGAGGATGGCGGGGCCCGCCTTCCAGATCTCGTCGAGGAAGACCACTTCGGCCTCCGGCAGGTAGCCGCTGGTCAACCGCAGGTACTTGCCATCCTCCTTGAGCGCCTGGATAGAGAGGGGGCCGAACACCTCCTCCGGCGTACTGAAACGGGTCATCAGGTATTCGAAATGGCGGGCATCCTGAAACGCCAGCTTGAGGCGCCGCGCGATCAGGCTCTTGGCGATGCCCGGGGGGCCCAGCAGAAAGACGCTCTCGCCACTCAGGGCCGCCAGCAGGCCGAGCCGCAGGGCATCCTGGCGCTCATACAGTCCCTCGCCAAGGGCGGAAAGGAGCCGTGGCAGGCGCTCATGAATGGGGGTGGCACGAACAGTATTCTGGGCTAAAGGCGGCATAGGCACAGTTCCGAAGCTGATAGGTCATCCGTGGTGACGGGGTCCGGCCTCTGGCCCCGCCCCACTCTCATTGTCTGTCATCTCTGCCCCCGGGGAGGCGCTCGTTTGCCATCGCCACAGGGCGAAAAGCGCACGTCCGGGGTGCAGCAAATCCCGCGAGAGTGTACTCTGCGCATCATTATTTACCCCAACGCAGATCAAGAGTGAGCCTTCGCCATGCAAGATCCTCTGCTGGACCCGCTGCGCCAGCGCATCCTGGCCCGCATGGGCATCCCCCTCTGGCAACAAAGAGGCCGACTCCTGGCGGGAGGCACCAGCCCCGATGGCGCCGCGCAGCCGGCAAACACGCCCGCCGACGAGGTGCTGGCCCCGCAGGAGACTGCCCCTCTGCCGACCGGCAAGCTCTGGCTGCTGGCCGAGACGCTGCCCGCGCCCTCCCTGCTCGGGGACATCTGCCGCTGGCTCGGCCTTGGCACGGACGAGGTCTCCCTGCTGTCCGAGATGCCTTCCCTGCCAGCAGGGGCCACTTCGCCCCTGCTCTGGCTGACGGCGCCGGACCCTCGCTGGCCCGATGCCCTGGTCTGCCCGCTCAAGCCCGATGGGGCGCACAAGCGCGTCCTCTGGCAGCAGTGCCGACAGCGCCACACCCCTTGATGCTCACGACCATGGCACGGCCATGGTGTCCATCGCAAGCCTGAATCCCGTCCGGAGTGACCATGTCTGACCTCTTGCCCCACTTTCGCCCCCTGCTCGAATCGGACTTCGAAGCCATCTACCCCATCGAGCAGGCCGCCCACCAGGAGCCCTGGAGCCAGGCCAACCTGCTCTCCTGCTTCGGGCCGCGCTATCTCAACGGCCTGATGCTGGTGGACGGACGACCGGCCGGTTTCTACATCTCGGATCTGGTGGCGGGAGACAGCTCCCTGATGAACATCTGCGTACACCCCGACTTTCAGGGCAAGGGGCTGGGGCGGGCGCTGCTCAGGGAGTACCTGGCCCGCAGCAAGGCCGGCAAGGCCGAGGCCTGGTTCCTGGAGGTCAGGGCTGGCAACCGCACCGCCATCAACCTCTACGAGAGCGAGGGGTTTGCCGAGTATTGCCGCCGCGCCGACTACTATGGCACCGGGCAGGAGAGGGAGGATGCCGTGCTGATGTCCCGTCTGTTCGACTTCGGCTGACAACCCGCAGCAGACCGCCGTCAGCGGACGCCCCCCTCTGACCTCCCAGACTCCCCCGCTTCGCTTCCCCCCTCAGGGCAGGGGCGCGTTGTCGATGGAGGGGTCTTCCAGGCTCAGGGTCACCCTCAGCACGGCCTCGAAGGCGGCTCCCGAGAGGGGCATGAAGAAGCCGCGACCATAGGTGACACCGGGCATCCAGATCTGTTCGATATCCACCGCGATCTTGATGGGGCGAAGCGGCTCACCCGGTCGCTGGACATAGATGCCAGGGGCCGTCGCAACCTGGGGGAAGCGGCGCAGAATGTGCTCGCTGCCATCCCCCGCATCCGGGTTGAGTCGCACCTTCACCAGCCCCGCCAGGGCGGATTGCATCTCGGGGGCACGCCACAGCCTGGTATTCAGCGCCTTGCAGCGTCGGCACTTGGCGCGCTCGATCACGTAGAGCAAGGGGTATCCTTCCCTCAGCGCCAGCCGCTGCGCCTGCTCATAGCCCTCGGCGCCGCTCAGCCAGGGATTATCCTGCTCCCCCGCGCCCCCCAGCAGATACCAGAGGGCGCCTGCCCCCGCCAACAGCAGCAACACGCCGGTGAACAGGCTCTTGATCCCGATATTCATGGTGCAACTCCCTGAATGAATCCGATCCCTGCCCCCTATCATGCCTCACTCTCATCTGGTTGACGACTTTGTGATCCAGGACAAATGGCGCACACTTGTAAGCTGTAATGTTAGAGTTTAAACTCCAGCCCCGATTTTGGTGCCCCTGCGGGTGCACAACTGTTACTTGAGGATGCGTGAGATGTCGCAGTTTCATCTGGTTAGAGTGATGCGTGAGCGTATTGCCCGCCTTGGCAACAAGGCCGCCCTGCGCGTCCAGCAGGATGGCCAGTGGCGCGCCATCGGCTGGCGAACCCTGGGTCAGGCCATGGATTATTGCGCCCAGGGCCTGATCCGGGCGGGCCACCAGTCCGGCGAGATGGTCGGCATCTATGCCCGCAACATGCCCGAGTGGACCCAGGCCGACCTCGGCATCCTGGCCGCCCGCGGCGTCAGCGTGCCCATCTACCCCACCAGCACCCTCGATCAGCTGCGCTATATCGTCAAGGATGCCGGCATCAGGATGCTGTTCGTGGGGGAGCAGCCCCAGTTCGATCAGGCGCTGCACCTCATCGACAGCGGCGAGATAAGCCACATCGTCGCCCTGGACGGCACCGTCGATCTGCGCGGCTGCGCCTCGGCCAGCCACTTCCAGACCTTCCTCGTCTCCGGCAACCACCAACCCAGCGAGCTGGTGCTGCGCGAGCGCGAGCGCCACTACCGCATGGACGACCTGCTGACCCTCATCTACACCTCGGGCACCACGGGCGAACCCAAGGGGGTCATGCTCGATTTCGCCAACATGGCCGCCTGCTTCGAGATGCATGACGCTCGCCTCGACCTCAGCGAGCAGGATGTCTCCCTCTGCATGCTGCCGCTGAGTCATGTGTTCGAGCGCACCTGGAACTACTACGTGCTCTATTGCGGCGCCGAGAACGTCTACATTCGCGACCCGCAGAAGGTGATGGATGTCATCGGCGAGGTGAAGCCCACCGTGATGTGCGCCGTGCCCCGCCTCTACGAGAAGGCCTACGCCATGATCCAGGCCAAGGTCGCCCAGGCGCCGCGCCTGCGCCGCGCCCTGTTCGGCTGGGCCACCCGGGTGGGCAAGCAGATGGTCGCCACCCGTCAGGCGGGCAAGTCCGCCTCTCCCCCGCTCTATGGCCAGCTCTGGCTTGCCGAGCGCCTGGTGTTTCGCAAGCTGCGCGCCCGTTTCGGCGGTCGCCCCCGCTTCCTGCCGGTGGCGGGCGCCCGTCTCGCGGACGAGGTGAATCTCTTCTTCCAGGCCATGGGGCTCAACCTCAAGTACGGCTACGGCATGACCGAGACCACCGCCACCGTCTGCTGCTATGAAGACACCCAGTTCAGGCTGGGCTCCATCGGCACGGCGCTAAACGGCATCGAGGTGAAACTCGGCGAGAACAATGAACTGCTGGTGCGCGCCCCCACCGTGATGCGTGGCTACTACAACAAACCAGAGGCCACCGCCGAGGTGATGACCGAGGATGGCTTCCTGCGCACCGGCGATGCAGGCGAGCTGGATGGCGAGGGCAACATCTACTTCACCGAGCGCTTGAAGGAGCTGATGAAGACCTCCAACGGCAAGTACGTGGCGCCGCAACTGGTCGAGGGGACCCTCGGCAAGGATCGCTTCATCGAGCAGATTGCCATCGTCGCCGATGCCCGCCACTTCGTGTCGGCACTCATCGTGCCCTGCTTCGAGTCCCTCGAGGAGTATGCCCGCTCCATCAACCTGCAGTACCAGTGCAAGACCGAGCTGCTGCGCCACTCCCGGGTAATGGAGTTCTTCGAAGCCCGCATCGCCGATCTGCAAAAAGAGCTGGCCAAGTTCGAGCAGGTGAAGAAGTTCACCCTGCTGCCGAGCGCCTTCTCCATGGAGCTCGGGGAGATCACCCCCACCATGAAGCTGCGCCGCAAGATCATCGAGGCCAAGTACCAGCGCGAGATAGAAGCCATGTACAGCCACGTCTGATCGACGGGCCTGATATGAAAAAGCCGCTCATGGAGCGGCTTTTTGCTGGGCGTCTCTCCCTTATGGCAGCTTGACCAGGGGTTGCTCGCGCAGCTCGGTGGCCCGACCGCCCTGGATCTTCTCCACCCGGGCCAGGGCCTGCTTCACCTCGTCGGCATTTTGCAGCAGGCGATAGGTCAGATCGAAGGTCTTGGTCTCCCCCGGCTGGATCTTGGGGACCAGCCCGAGCGGGCGCTGGTACTTGGTGCTGTAGGCATAGCTGGTACCGGGTTCGATGCCGGTCACATAGCCCTGGGCCCGGGTGTCGGTGTTCTTCCACAGAGTCAGCACCGGCAGCTGTCGGGTGTTGTAGCCCACCGCCACTCCGGCGTTGCCGGCCCGGTTGTTCAGCACTGCCAGGGTATTGCCGTCGGCGTCGCTGTAGGGCACCAGGTTGAACACCATCTCGTCGAAGCCCTTGGTGGGCCCTAGATAGGTTTGCCAACCCTTGAGTCCGGCCTTGGCGTAGTCATTGAACGGGGAGATCTGCTTCACCGGCGTGCTCACCCTGGCTCCCTCCTCCAGAATGGGGGCCCCGAAGTTGCCGTGATAGATGATCTGGTACTCGTTCTCGTAATCCGCGTGGTTGGTCAGCTTGTCCTGCAGGGCAAACTCCGCCTGACCGGGCACCACGCTCAGCTGGGTCCAGGTGACCAGTTCGCTCATCTTGAAGGTGCGCTCGTCCACCCGGCCCAGCACGTGGATGGCGTAGGGCGGCTCTTCGTCCACGGTCACGCTGACCACGGAGGCGGGAATGTTCTGCACCCGGCCATGGAGGCTCTTGAGGCGGCCGTCGTCATCCACCCCGGGATGACCCGTCCACTCGTAGCCGCAGCGCACCAGCATCTCGTTGAAGCCGTCGAGCCAGCCGAGGCCGCCACGGCTCTCGAGATCGATGAAGGCGGGGTTGACCACCTCCTTGACCGGTGAATCCCAGCCTAGGCGCAGATCCGCCGCCTTGACCTCCTTGATCCCCATGCCGCGGGTCGGCACCAGGGTGATCTTCATGACGCCGTTGTCGACGATGAGCAGATCCACCCCTTCCTGGCGGCCGCCGTGCAGGCGTTTCTTCTCGATGGTGAAGGGAACCGGACTCTTGATGCCGAGCTTCTCGCTGGTGATCTTCCAGTCCCCCACATCCAGCCCTTGCTGGGAGTCGGTCAGCAGAAATTCGGCGGCGTGACCCGCGGTGGCGCCCAGGGCGAGCAGCACGGCAATGGAGAGTTTCTTCAACATGGATTTATCCTCGTGTCTCTTGTTTTTGTGAAAGCTGAATCGTTTCAGTGATCGAAAACTAGGCGTCTGACGCCCCGGACTCAAGAGACAAACGGAGGAAATGTGAGCCGATTGACAATAAAAACGGCTTCAGCCCTGCTGAAATGAAGGCTGACTCACAGTTATGAAAGGAGGAAAAAACAGGCGGGGTGAGAGGGGCGCCCCCTCACCCCGCCCGCACCACATCAGGCAAGGGCCAGCGCCACCGCGGCTTCGGCGTGGATGGCGGTGGTGTCATAGAGGGGCACGGCGGCCTGGCACGCCCCCACCAGCAGGGCGATTTCGGTGCAACCCAGGATCACCGCCTGGGCACCGGCCTGTGCCAGATCGGCGATGATGGCCAGATACTCGGCCTGAGACGACTCGCGAATGTCGCCGAGGCAGAGCTCGTCATAGATGATGCGGTGCACCCGCTCCCGTGCAACGTCATCAGGCACCAGCACCTCCAGCCCGAAGCGCTCCTGGAGCCGCCCCTTGTAGAAATCCTGCTCCATGGTGAAGCGGGTGCCGAGCAAACCCACCCGGGTCACCCCGTCGGCCTGGAGGCGATGGGCCGTGGCATCGGCGATGTGGAGCAGGGGAATGTCGATGGCGGCCTCGATCTCCGGCGCCACCTTGTGCATGGTGTTGGTCCCGATCAGCAGGAAATCGGCGCCACCGGCCTGAATGGCCCTGGCCTCGGCCGCCAGCAGACGGGCGGTGGCGGGCCAGTCACCGGCGTGCTGCAACCGCTCTATCCCGGCAAAATCCACGCTGCTCAGCAGCACCCGCGCCGAGTGCAGACCGCCGAGCCGCTCGCGTACTCCCCGGTTGAGGGCCTGGTAATAGCTGACGGTGGACTCCCAGCTCATGCCACCCAGCAGACCGATACATTTCATGGGATCTCCTTATGTCACCCGATGGTGCAAACCAATGCCGCAATCCCTCAGGGGGCGCGTTTGATCGCACCGCACCAGCAATAAAAAAGGCCCCGAAGGGCCAACAAGACAGCCGGTAAAGGCTCAGGCCGAGACCTAAACCCAGATCATCAGCACGCAGGCCGCCGTGGCGAGCCCCATGCCCAGATTGAAACGACGCCAGCCGGTGGCGGTGCGGATGAGGCGGCGCACCTGGGCACCGAACAGCACCCAGAAAGCACCGGTATAGAGGCCGGTTACGAAGAAAATGCCGAGCACCCAGCCCGCGGACGGCCAGTAAGCCTCCCCCGCCAGGGTGAAGCCGCTGATGGCGGAGAGCGCCATCATCCAGGCTTTGGGGTTGAGCAGTTGCAGCATGGCCCCCTGATGGGCCGGGATGAGCGGCCGGTTCCCCTCCGCCGGGCCACTGGCGTTGGCCACCTTCCAGGCCAGCCAGAGCAGGTAGGCCGACCCCACCAGCTTGAGGCCGTCGTGCAGCAGGGGCAGACGCTCGAACACCACCCCGAGCCCCAGGGCCGTGGCCAGGATCATCAGGTTGATGCCCCCCACCACCCCCACCAGCAGAGGCACGGAGCGGCGAAACCCCTGGGCGGCCCCGGCACTGGTGAGCAGCATGTTGTTGGGGCCCGGCGTGCCACAGGTGATAAGGGCAAAGCCCGCCAGGGGGAGCAACCAGTTCAGATCCATCTCAACCTCGTTCAGATACGGCAAGCCTCCTAATATGCAGAGCCGACGCCCTGACGACAAGGTCAGCAATGCATTTTCTTTGCATGAATAATCAAGGTGCTGTTAATACCAGAGCATCACCACGCACAGGGCGGTCAAGGCACCCAGGCTGCCGTTGAGACGACGCCACCCCTTGTCCGAGTTGATCCAGCGGCTCAGCTGATGGCCAAACATCACCCAGGCGAAGCAGACCGGGAACCCCGCCATGGGGAAGACACTCATGATGCCCCACATGCTCGGCCAGTAGTCGCTCCCCGGCAGGCTGAACAGACTGATGGCCGAGATCCCCATCATCCACGCCTTGGGATTGAGGAACTGGAAGCCAAGCCCTTCAAGCAGGGTCAAGGGGCGGG
>NZ_CAWMFQ010000389.1:7818-9338 GCF_963866995.1 Aeromonas sp. ZOR0002
CCAGCACCTGCAGGCTCAGCTTGAGCAGGGGCCAGCGCTCAAACAGCGGATAGAAGCCGAGCGCCAGCACCAGTTGCAGCACAGGCTGGCCCACCGCCACCCCGATGAGATGGGGCAGGGTGCGACGCACGCCGAAGTTGGCACCGGACGCCGTCAACATCAGGTTGTTCGGCCCAGGCGTGCCGCAGGTGAGCAGGGCGAAGCCAAACAGGGTGGCATACCATTCGATGGTCATGGGGAGACTCCTTTCTCGCCACATTGTACCGATACAATGTGTGCTTGTTGGTTGTATAAAGACTGATAATCACGCTATATTGCGGACAATCTTGGATCAACGGATTTATTGTCACCATGACAATCTGGACGCCCGACCTCACCCCTTTCGAGGGGCCCCTCTACCTCAAACTGGTCAAGGCCATCGAGCAGGCCATCGCCACCGGCATCCTCTCACCCGAGACCCGGCTGCCGACCCACAGGGCCCTGGCAGACAAGCTGGGGGTCACCGTGGGCACCGTCACCCGCGCCTACACCGAGGCGGAGCGACGGGGCCTGCTGGCGGCCCGGGTCGGGCACGGCACCTGGGTCAGGGGAGCGGCGGATCCCGCCAACGAATGGGTGATCCGCAATGAAGACAGCCAGCGCATCGAGCTGTGGCAGAACCTCCCGGTCCAGCTGGACAGGGGCGCCATCATCCGGCCCCTGCTCACCGAGCTGGCGCAGGGGGATCTCAACGGCCTGCTCGGTTATGACAAGGAGGCGGGACGCCCCGCACAACGCCAGCTGTTCGTCGACTGGCTCGCCGAGCAGGGCATCACGGCGAGCGAAGATCGCCTGCTGTTCAGCCATGGGGCCCAGCACGGCATCATGCTGGCCCTGCTTGCCACCGGCTGCGTGGGAGAGACCCTGTTTTGCGAGGGACTGAGCTACCCCGGCATGCTGGGCAATGCACGCCAGCTCAAGAATCAGGTGGTGGGACTGGCGATGGATGAGGAGGGACTCCTGCCAGAGGCGCTGGATGCCGCGTGCCGTACCCGCCGGGCCAAGCTGCTCTACCTCACCCCCACCCTGCAAAACCCCACCACGGCCACCATGAGCCTGGCGCGGCGCGACGCCATCGTCGCCATCGCCCGTCGCCACGATCTGCTGATCGTCGAGGATGACGTCAACGGCCTGCTGCCCGAAAGTGCGCTCCCTCCCCTGGTCAACCTGGCACCGGAGCGGGTCATCTACCTCGGCAGTCTCGCCAAGATAGCCTGCGGCGGCCTGCGGGTCGGCTTCGTGTTGTCCCCTCCCGCCCTTCGTAACGGCTTCGCCCAGGCGATGCGGCTGTCGAGCTGGATGGTGAGTCCGCTGCTCATCGAGCTGGCCTGCAAGCTGGTGAGCCAGCGCCAGATCATGCCGCTCATCGAACACCAGCGAAAAATCCTGGCGCGCCGGGGTGAGCTCCTGCGCCACCTGCTGCCGGGAGCGCGCTGGCAGCCGGGGTCCATGCACGCCTGGCTGCCACTGCCCGAGCCCTG
>NZ_CAWMFQ010000389.1:9411-25737 GCF_963866995.1 Aeromonas sp. ZOR0002
GGAGGCCGCCAACGCCCTTGACGTGGGGGTCGCCAGCGGAGAACACTTCGCCGCCGGCCAGTTTGCCGCCCCGCAGGGAGTACGCCTCAGCCTGAGCCAGCCCGCCACCGACGCCCGCGTCGCCGAAGGGCTGGAGCGCCTCGCCGGGCTGCTGAGGGGCACGCCGCCCACCAATCCCCTGCTATAGTCATTGACCCTGGCACCCGAGGAACCTTCATGTCCGCCGTCCGTCCCGCCCTGCTGATCACGACCCTGCTGCTGGGAGGCTGCGCCTCCCCGGCCCATCAACAGCTTGGCGCCGCCCTGAGCGGACTGGAGGGGGAACTGACGCGGCTGGAGGAGGAGTTGGCAGCCATGAACGGCCTTCACTATCAAAAAGCCATCGACGCTCCGGTGGCGCTGCGCCGCTATCTCAAGGCCCCCACACCGACGGCGGAGGGGCTGGTGCCCGTGCAGAGCCGACTGCAAGATGGCCCCCAGCTGCACTACGACTACCGGCTGCCCGCCGGGATGACACGGCTGCCCACCGACAACCCCTGCCTACGCTACGAGTTCGAGCTGCGCCGCCTCGGGCGCCTGGGCCAGCTCGAGCTCGCCTGGCAGGGAGAGTCGGGCGCCGGGGAGCTGCGTGTCCCGCAGCGGGACTGCCCCTTCTCGGCCAGGGGGCCCGGCCTTCAGTGATGCTTTCTTTGCCCCGCCCGAGGCTGCGCTGAGCCATCCCTGACCCAGGTGGGGTATTGACCCCCTCTGGCTCTCGCGGGAGAGTGGAGGCTACCTTTGAATCCAACCTCGCCACCCCCGACCGGCGAAGGAGCGTCAAAGATGCAGATCCTCCTCATCGAAGACGATGCCATGATGGGCTCGACCCTCACCCAGGGACTGAGTAATCTGGGGCTGCCCCCCACCGAGCTGTTTCACTGCAAAGAGATAGCAAGCCTGCCCGCCCTGCTGCGCCAGCACGCCTTCGATGCCATTCTTTGCCGCCAGTATCACCACCAGGCCCACGAGGGCGTCAGGCTGCTGCATGAAGCACACCACCTGGGCCTGCTCGCGCCCGGCTGCGTGCTCCTGCTGCTGGAGCAGGACGAGGACACCGGTCAGTTCCCCCCCTCCGACCTCTATTTCGCCCTGCGTCTGGCCGTGCCCTTCACCACGGAGCAGCTGGCGCACAGCCTGCAAGCGCTGCTGGCACTGACCACGGTGACCCGCCCCCTGGCCACCCCCATGGCGCTCAGGGAGTGGCGCAGCGCCTGCGCCCAGTGCGAGGATCTGCTTTACCGGCACGCCAGCCACAAGGGGCTGGAAGCACAGATGGACAGGGTAAAGGGCTACATGCTGCTGCAAGCCGGGGAACGGGTGCAGGCCGCCCAGCACTACGCCATCTGCACCACGGAGCACGATGCCTGGTGGCCGCGCCAGGGGCTGAACCAGGCCCTGCTCGGGCTGAACCGGGTGGAGAGTGCCCACAAGGATCTGGCCCGCAACCGGGAGCGACTGCCCCCCGTCATCCATCAGGCGCTGGTTCTCGCCTGTCAACTGCACGAGGCGCAGTGGGATCCGGCCTGGGAAACCTTGTCAGGCTTGCTGCAACGCTGCCCCTGGCAGCCGCAGTGGCGCCAGGTGGCCATTTTGCTGGCCTTGCTGCGAAGGGATGAAGGTCAGGTGCTGGCGCAGGCCACCGATTTCATCCTGCGCTACTTCCCCAAACAGACGTTTCGCCACTCCGTCGAACGCTGCCTGCTGGATGCGACCCTGGCGGTGCTCTGGCATCCACCGGGAGAGGCCAGAGTTCATGGGCTGCAGCAGGCCCTGGAGGAGCTCGGCCAGCAGGCCGTGACCCTGCGGGCCCACGAGGAGGGGCTGCTGAGCGCCCTGATGCTGGGTCTGGATTATCGATTCGATGACGCCTTGATGCTGCTGGCCAAGCACCCGCCGGAGGCGGCGCGGGACAATCACCTCAACCAGTTGCTCGGGGTGGCCGTCAGCCAGTTCTGCGGGCTTCCCCACCATGCCCAGCGTTATCTGGCCCAGCTCGGCCAGTATCAGGGGCCGGTGGCACAGACCCCGCTGCTGCAGGGGCTCATTTTGCAGGTGGTCGACGATCTGGCGCGGCAACTGGCGCAGCGGGAGCAGCAGCTGACCCAGCTGCGCGAGGAGCGGCAACGGGCCATGACCACGGGTCAGCTCCAGCTCGCCGTGCAGAGCGCTCTGACCCTGCAGGAGCGATTCCCGGCCCAGGCGGGGGATGCCTGGCAACTGCTGGTATTGCTGACCCAGTGCTGGCCCGCCGGCATGGCGGCCCCGGCGGTGGCCCGCCTGGTGGACAGGCTGGAGCAGCGTCTCAACCACAGTGCCGCCTTCCTGGAGCACCATGGGAACGCCTATCGGGAGACCCTGCAACAGGTGAGATCCCACCTGGCCCCCAAACTGCCGCCCCTCGGTCCCCACCAGGGCCTATAGCCAGCCAGGGCGGTGCATGCCGCCCTGGCTGGTGCGTTACAACAAGCCCCGCACCAGGATCCCCGCGATCAGCAGGGGGGCGATCAGCCGCCAGCACCAGAGCAGCGCGCCACGCATCAGCGGCGAGAGATCCGCAGGTACAATACTGTCCCCCAGCTTCCAGCCAAGCAGCAGGGTCAGCACCAGACCGAACAGGGGCATCATCAGGTTGGAGGTGAGGTAATCCAGCAGATCGAACAGGGTCTTACCAAACAGGGTGTAGTCCGCCCAGGGCCCGAACGACAGACTGACCGGAATGCCGCAGGCCATGATGAGCAGGGTCAGCACCCGGCAGGCATTGCGGCGCGACCAGCCCCACTCCTCGGTGGTGAAGCGCACCAGGTGCTCCAGCATGGAGATGGAGGAGGAGAGCGCCGCCACCAGCAGCAGCAGGAAGAAGATCACCGCCAGCCCCTGACCGAACGGCAGGTGGTTGAACACCGCCGGCATGGTCATGAAGGTGAGGCCGGGACCGGCGGCAGGATCGATGCCGGTGGAGGCCAGCACCGGGAAGATCATCAGCCCCGCCAGCACCGAGATGCAGCTCGCCAGGGTGACCACCCAGACCCCGGAGCGCAGCGCCCCGTCACTGCTCGGCAGGTAGGCGCCATAGGTGGTGTGTACCCCGAGACCAATGGAGAGGGAGAAGAACGCCAGCCCCAGGGCGTCGAGCACCCCCTGCCCCGTCAGGTGGGAGAAGTCGGGCATCAGGAACTGGCGTACCCCGGCCATGGCCCCCGGCATGGAGAGCCCGGTCACCACCAGGAGCAGCATCATCACGAACAGAGCCGGCATCATCCAGCGCAGCGCCCGCTCCACCCCCTGTTGCAGCCCTCCCTGCACGAACCACCAGGTGAGCCCGGCGAAGACGAGATGGGTGAGGGCCGGCCAGAGGGGATCGCTCACATAACCGGTAAAGAGTGCGGTGAGGGTGCTCGCCTCACTCAGGTTGAGCTCGCCGCCCACGGCCAGGGCCGCATAGCCCACGGTCCAGCCCCCCACCACGCTGTAGAAGCTGTAGATGAAGAAGCCACACAGGATCCCCATGTAACCCATCCAGCGCCAGTTCGGCCCCACCAGCTTGTGGAAGGCGCCGAGCACGCCGCGCTGGCTGCGGCTGCCGAGCAGGGTCTCCCCCACCAGCACCGCGACCCCCAGGGTGAAGCTGAAGAGCAGGAACACCAGCAGGAAGGCACCGCCCCCGTTGGTGGCTGTCACATAGGGAAACTTCCAGATGGCGCCAAGGCCGATCGCCGAGCCGGCTGCCGCCAGCACATGACCAATACGGGAAGACCACTGAACCTGGCTCATACAACCTCCGGGCAAGACAACATCAGTTCGATACTCCATGGCTAGACGCGGTGTGCGCCGCAACAAAAAAGGCCGCCTGAGGGCGACCTTTGCAATGAACAGTCAGACAAACGACACCTGCAAGGTCACCTCTCCAGGAAGGGGCTAAATCGGCCACAGAGAGCGATAAGGGGTGACATAGGAGGGCGACGCCTGCACGGTAAAAAGGAGCCACAGCCTAAACCATGGCAAGAGAAGTTGACAGGAAATAGTCTAAAACAGAACCAAAAACAGATTTAACCAAAATAAAATATCGAAATTTCAGATCATTACTCTGTTTATTTTTAATTAAAAGATTTTTATAAAGAGTCAATCCTGCCACCCCACTCCCCGGTCAGCCCGGCCGGGGAGTGGCAGAGATGACCAACCCTCCCTACACCAGGCCGCGCACCAGAATGCCGCCAATGAGCAGGGGAGCCAGCCAGCGCCAGCAGCCCATCAGCAGGGCTCGCCAGTGGGGAGCCAGCCCTTCGGGCAGCGCCTGACGACCGAGCCGCCAGCCCAGCAGCAGCGTCAGGGCCAGCCCGAACAGGGGCATCATCAGGTTGGAGGTGATGAAGTCCAGCAACTCGAAGATGTTCTTGCCAAACAGGGTCAGGGTGGCCCAGGGACCGAACGACAGGCTCACCGGGATGCCACCCGCCATCACCAGGGCAATAACCAGGTTGCACGCCGCGCGGCGGGACCAGCCCAGGCTCTCGCACAGGAAGCACTGCAAATGCTCCAGCAGGGAGATGGAGGAGGAGAGCGCCGCCACCACCAGCAGGGAGAAGAACACCACCGCCAGCCCCTGGCCGAAGGGCAGTTGCTGGAACACCGCCGGCATGGTCATGAAGGTGAGGCCCGGGCCCGAGGCCGGGTCAATGCCGGTCGCCGCCAGTACCGGGAAGATCATCAGGCCCGCCAGCACGGCGATGACGCTCGCCAGCAGTACCACCCAGAGGCTGGAGCGACCGACCCCTTCGCTGGAAGGCAGGTAGGCGCCATAGGTGGTGTGGATGCCAAGGCCGATGGAGAGGGAGAAAAAGGCCAGCCCCATGGCGTCCAGCACACCCGACATGCCGAGCTTGCTGAAATCGGGCATCAGGAAGTGGCGCACCCCGGCCATGGCGCCCGGCAGGGTGAGGCCGAAGGCCACCAGCAGCAGGATCATGATGAAGAGGGCCGGCATCATCCAGCGCAGGGTGCGCTCCACCCCTTGTTGCACGCCGCCCCGCACGAACCACCAGGTCAAGCCGGCAAACAGCAGGTGGGTCAGCACCGGCCAGAGCGGATCACCGACGTAGTCGTTGAAACGGGCGGTCAGTGCCGCGCCGTCCCCCTGTTGCAGCTCCCCCGCCAGGGCCATGCCCGTGTACCCCAGGGTCCAGCCGCCCACCACGCTGTAGAAACAGAAGATGAGCAGGCTGCACAGCAAGCCCATGGCACCGACCCAGCGCCAGCGCTTGCCCATCAGTTCGCCAAAGGCGCCCACCACCCCGCGCCGGGTCAGGCTGCCGATCAGGGTCTCCCCCATCAGCACCGCCACCCCCAGGGTGAAGCTGAACAGCAGAAAGACCAGCAGGAAGGCGCCGCCACCGTTGGCGGCGGTGACATAGGGGAACTTCCAGATGGCGCCGAGACCGACCGCGGAACCTGCGGCGGCCAGGATGTAACCGAACCGGGATGACCATTGGGACTGCTTCATAAGAACTCCACGGGAAGGGCCTGCCAGCGAGGCCCGAAATGGCGCTCAGAGTACGCCCGCGGGCGCGCAATCACTCGGCGTATATCCGATATAAAACTCAGTTTTTAGCATCATTAACCAATAAAATTCGGATAACCCACCAATCGTGCCACAAAATAAAAACCGGAGCGGGTATGCTCCGGTTTGTTGTCTGCCTGGGTCTGGCGGGATTAGATGACCCCCAGCTCCCGCAACCGCTCCATCAGATAGCTGTGGGCGGTGTGACGCTCCGAGAGCACCACATCCGGACGGGGGTGCAGGAAGAGCGGCAAGGAGATGCGGGACTTGGCGGCACTGCCCCCGGTCGGGTTGATGACCCTGTGGGTGGTGGAGGGGTAGTAGCCGCGGGAGGCCTCCTGCAGCATGTCACCGATGTTGATGATGAGGGTGCCGAAATCGCAGGGCACGTCCATCCACTCCCCGTCTGAACCTTTCACCTGCAGGCCCGGCTCGTTGGAGGCGGGCAGAATGGTCAGCAGGTTGATGTCTTCATGGGCGGCGGCGCGGATGGCGCCCGGCTCCTCGGTGCCGTCGAAGGGCGGGTAGTGCAGCACCCGCAGCAGGGTCTTGTGGCTCTCTTCGATCATGGAGGAGAGCGGGCAGCTGTAGTGGGCGGCGATGTCGCCCGGGGTGTGTTGCTCCACCCAGCCCAGCAGCTCGGCGGCCAGATCGTTGGCCAGGCGGTAGTACTCCATCGCCTGCTCTTTCAGCTCTGCCGGCATCTGGCCCCAGGGATAGATGTGGAAGTACTCCTTGATGTCCTTCTGGCTGTGACCCTTGGCCACCTCGGACACCGAGGGCGGGAAGTAGCCGTCCTGGGTCTCGCGATTGAACAGGAAATCCTGCTTCTGTTCGCTCATGAAGAAGCGATACCAGTTGTCATAGATGGACTGCACCAGCTCCTTCGGGATGGGGTGGTGAGTCAGCACTCCGAAGCCGGTGGTGCGCAGGGATTCGGTGAAGCGCTCGGCCGCATCGGGGGAGCGATAATCGACGGTCAGGACTTTCATTGTTTTTATGTTACATGCCAGTTAAAAGTAGGCGCAGTTTACCCTGCCTCCCCCGGCAAGAAAAGGCTGCCAGAAGCCCGTCTACAACGGCTTGAAAATACTGATAAAAACATCATGATACGGCCCCCTCGCCCGGTGCTTGTCCCGGACGGGCCTCCTCTTCTAGAATGCCCCACCCCCTTTGCTGTCGGAGCCCCCTCATGTCCCCCAAGATCCTGTTGTTGACCCTTCCCTTCCTGCTCGCCGGGTGCAGTTCCCTCTCGGAGGAGGAGTGCCGTGCCATGAGCTGGTACAACCAGGGCTATCAGGACGGGGAGCAGGGCAAGACCCGAAGCGCCACCCGCGACTATCAGAAGACCTGCGGGGAGTACGGCCTCAGGGTGGATGAGGCGGAGTGGCAGCGCGGCTACGCCAAGGGGCTGGAGCTCTATTGCATCCCCGAGCTTGCCTACAGCAAGGGACGGGAGGGGAGCGAATACCTGGGGGTCTGCCCCAACGACACCAGTTTCCTCACCCAGTTCGAGCGCGGCCGCAAGGAGTACCTGCTGGAGCAGCGCCTCGGCGAATTGCAGCAGGAGCTGGAGCGCACCGAGCGGAGCATCCACCAGCTGGATCAGCAGATCCGGGGCGAGAGCGACAGCCGCCAGCGCGACTACTACCGTGCCCAGCGCGAGCGCGCCATCCGTCACTACGAAGGGGTATACCGGGACTACAACCGGCTGCGCTTCCCGGATCGGGTGATCCAGTTCTCCTTCGGGAGCTGACAAAAAGGGGCCGACATGGCCCCTTTCTGTTTATGCCGCAGACTGTTTTTCCCCTCAGGCGGGCAGGACCCAGCGCTGCAACGCCAGGGCGATGCCATCCTCGTTGTGATCCGCGGTGACCCGGTCTGCATGGGCCTGGATCTGGGGCGCCGCATTGCCCATGGCCACCGCCAGCCCCACCTGCTCGAACATGCTGATGTCGTTGTTGTTGTCGCCAAAGGCCACCAGGTTCTCCATGGCGATCCCCTCGCTCGCCGCCCACTGGGCCAGCCGGTTGCCCTTGCTGCAACCGGGCTGCACCAGCTCCACCGCATAGGGGGCCGCCCAGTCACGGGTGAAGGGCAGTCTTTCCACCACCTCCCCGACGAAACGGTGCAACCGGCCGGGATCCTGGTTGAACAACTCCAGCTTCCAGATGGCGGACTGCAACCAAAGCTCGATATCCTCGGCGGGCAGCAGGGAGACCTTGAGGTGATCCGGCTGGGTTGCCGACCAGCGCCGCATCCGGCCCACGTGCTCCTCGCAGCCCAGGTAGCCGATGCCGTCCCCCAGGTGGAACAGCGCCCCCATCTGCTGGGCTTGCACCTCCTCCAGCAGGGCGGTGAGGGGCGCCACGGCCAGGGGATCCCCGGCGAGGATCCTCTCCTGCACCGGATCATAGAGGTAGGCCCCGTTGCTGCAGATGATGGGGGTGTCGAGGGCCAGCTCGTGGTGGAAGGGACGGGCCGTCATGAAGTGGCGACCCGTCACCAGCAGCACCTTGATGCCGTGGGCCCGGGCCTGGGCCAGGGCCGCCCGGGTAGCGGACGAGATCTTGTGATCCCGGTTCAGCAGGGTACCGTCCATGTCCAATGCAATGGCCTGATAACGACTCATATCACCTCCAAGAATGTCGAGACGGGTGCGGCGCCATCCCCTCCCGTTTCCAGTGCCATGACGACACATCTCACCGCCGGGAATGCGGACTGGGCATCGCAGGGTCCATGATGGGAGACGCGCTCACCGGGGGATCGGGAAAAGCGGAGCAAAGAGCCATACCGTCCCAGACTCGGCGCCGCGATGCAAGTCCGGCCCGCCATCCCGTCGCCGAACTGTGATCCCCGCGCCCTTCGTCAGCCCGCCTCGGCGCACCCGGCCACGGCGTTTCGCCTGTCCGCCCGTCTGCGCAATCCGTAGAAACCGAGGGCACAGATCACGCCGCAGAGGCCGGCCAGGTAGAAGGGCCACTCGGTCCCCGCCAGCAGCACCAGGCTGCCCAGCACCACCGCCAGGATCTCGCTGCCCACCGCCAGACCGCGGTAGAGCCCCATCGCCTGCCCCTGCTGGCTGGCATGGCTGCGGTTGGAGACCGCCACCGAGGTGGCCAGCTCCCCCAGACTCATGCCGATGCCCGCCGGGATGAAGGTGAGCGCGAGCCCCCACCACTGGGTCGGCAGGATGAACATCAGCATGCCCGCCGCCATCACCAGGTGGCCGACGATGCCAAGGGAGCTGCCGCGCCAGTGCCGTGCCAGCTGCTCACCGATCCAGGAGCCCAGCATCATGGGCACGCTCACCAGCACGGCGGCCTGGGCCAGTTGCACCGGATCCCATGCCAGCCGCTCCACCAGCCAGACATTGAAGTAGGTGAAGTAGAGCTGTACCGCCCCGTAGCTTGCCAGGGTCAGGGCAAAGTAGGGCAGGAGACGAGGTTGCAACAGCAATTGGCGGGTCGAGAGAGGAACCTCATCCCGGGTCGCCGGCACCGGGGGACGATTGGGCAGCAGCCAGAGCACCAGCAGCAGGTTGATCACCGTCATCCCCACCGCCAGCCAGGCCGCCAGGCTGTAATCCCCCGAGACCACGGCCGCATAGCCTCCGATCATGGGGCCCACCACCCAGCCCAGGTTCATGCCGATGTTGATGCGGGCGAAGTTGCGTGCCTTGGTCCTGGCCGTGCTCATGTCCGCCGCCATCGCCTGCACGATGGCGATGTCGCCGTTGAAGAAGCCCTCCACCACCCGGCTCAGCAGCAAGAGCGGCAGGGAACGCCAGGCGATGCCGAGGGCCATCAGCACATACCCCGCCAGCACCCCCACCAGACAGAGTGTCAGCACCGGCTTGCGCCCATGGCGATCGGAGAGGCGGCCAAGCAAGGGGGCCCCCAGCAGTTGAAACAACGGATAGAGCCCCATGATGACGCCAAGCCACACCTTGCGGCTCCAGTCCGACGCCTGTGGCGTCAACATGCCCTGGGCCGGATCCAGCAGCAGCGGCGCCAGGACGGGGGAAGGCAGGCTGAACCCCGCCACCGCCAGCATCACCGTCATCACCAATACCCAGAGGGTCGCCTGTCCCTTGATCCCTTCCATCTTCGCCTCATTAAATAAAGTCATCGGTTTATTTATATTGTGAGGGGTCGTCCATTAAGTAAAGCAGATTGTTGATTTAAATCTCCCTGCTACCCATAATGACCTCATCCAGGCGGTCACCGCACCGATACCCACCACCGGAGCCCCCATGAACGCCAGTACCGACAAGATCCTCTATCTGCTGAAAACCCGCGGCCCCCAGAGCGCCGCCGAACTCGGCGACCAGTTGCAGATGACGTCCATGGGGGCGCGCCAGCACCTGATGGCCCTAGAGTCCGAGGGCTGGGTGGGGTTTAGCGACGAGGCCCGCGGCCGCGGTCGCCCGGTGCGTCTGTGGCACCTCACCGACCAGGCCTGGCAACGCTTCCCCGACACCCATGGCGATCTGACCCTGCAGCTGATCGACGACATCCGGCAGGTGTTTGGCGACGCGGGCATGGAGCAGCTCATCGCGCGGCGGGAGCAGCAGATGCAGGCACGCTATGAATCCAAGTTGACCCAGCCGGCGCTGGCAGACAGGCTGATGACGCTCAAGGCGCTGCGCACCCAGGAGGGGTATATGGCAGACATGTCGCAGGAGGAGGACGGCAGCTGGCTGTGGTGGGAGAGTCACTGCCCCATCTGCAGTGCGGCCAGGGCCTGTCGGGGCTTTTGCCGCAGCGAGCTGGCGCTGTTTCGCCGGTTGCTGGCGCCGGCCGAGGTGGAGCGGGAGCAGTATCTGCTGGAGGGGGACAGCCGCTGCCTCTATCGCATCCGGCCGCCCCGCCCCTGAGCGGGCGGAACGCAAAAACAACAAAGCAGGCGCCGGGATGCCTGCTTTGTTGCCTTCGGGGAGGGGGTGCTCTCGTTCCAGCCCGTTGTTTCCCGATAAGGTCGAACGGCTGATGGGGCTCTTGACCCGGTAAGGTCCTTCACCACAGGTGCCTGGTCGGGCGCCTGTCTTGCCACCGGAAGATGTAACCATGGTACTCCCCGCGATGCGGTGAGTGGTTGTGAAGTAGCAGGTATTTTCAGTTGTTTTTGCAATAGTTCACCCTTAATCTAGGAAAAGTGGATTAGTAATTGCGAAGAGGTACGGAGAATGCTGAAACTTGATCGTATAGACAGGCATATTCTGGAGCTGATGCAGGAAAATGGCCGCATCAGCAACCTGGAGCTGGCCGAGCTGGTCGGGCTCTCCCCCTCCCCCTGCTCGCGCCGGGTCAAGGCGCTGGAGGATGCCGGTCTCATCGATACCCATGTCACCCTGCTCAATGCCCGCCAGCTGGGGCTGACCCTCACCGCCTACATTCACATCTCCATGGACAGGCACACTCCGGAGCGGTTCGAGAACTTCGATCGCGCCGTCAAGGATCTGCCCGAGGTGCTGGAGTGCGACCTCATCACCGGCAACGATGCGGATTACCAGCTCAAGGTGGTGGTGCGGGACATGGAGCACTACCAGCACTTCCTGCTGGACAAGCTGACCCACATCTCCGGCGTGACCGGGGTGCGTTCGAGCTTCGTGCTGCGCCGCATCAAACACAAGACCGCCCTGCCCCTCAACCACCTGGGCTGACAACCCACCCCGCATCCGGGGAGCACCAAAAGCAAGAGGAGGCCAGGGCCTCCTCTTCTTGTCTCTGCTATCAAGGGCATTCGCGGTCAACACAGCCCCCGGGCGCCATCGCGCCGCCAGGTGGCGAACGCCTCGTCATATCTCGACCTGGCTGACGTCCTGCACCTGCAGCAACCAGCCGTTCTGCTCCTGCAGGGGTTCGCCGCGCAGCCGCAGCCGCTCACCGGTCGACACCCACTGCCCTTTGGGCAGAGAGATTTCCAGGCTCTCGCTGCCGTTGTCGAACACCCATCGATCGGCGCCCAACGACTCCATCAAGTACCCTTCCATCTCCACTCTGGACTCGGCCTGCCAGGAGGGGGAGGCGGTATCACGGCTCTCGATGAAATCCCCCTGCACACCAAAGCTGGCCAGCCCCCACAGAATGGAGAGCCCGACGATGGATGATTGCATCTCTCTCTCCTGTTGGTTTGCTACCTTGAGGGCCAGTATGGGAAGAGAAAAATGAGTGCACCATGAACAAGGTGCCAAAGTGCTGGCAAGATCGCGAAAAAAACCGGCCCCATGGCCGGTCATGTCATTTTATGTCGTACAGGTCACACTACTTGGCCGCTTCTTCTGCCATCCGTGCAGCCCTTGGTTTATTTGTCCACATGGCCACCCCGCGGTGATCCGCACAGATCCCCTCGTCGGTGACCGCCCGCACCCGGACCCCGTCCTTGCAGATGGCCTGCCAGGCATCGGCATCGTCGATCTGCAACTCGGAACGGGGATAGGAGGTATCGGCGCAGGCGCACAGCAGGATGGCAAACAGAGGGAGCAGGGATTGCATGGGTTTCATCGGGTCACTCCTGACGGGAAAAGGGATCAGCGCCCCAGCTGCGCCGCCACGCGATCGCAAAGCTGCTTGAGCTGGGCCAACTCAGCATCGGCCAGATCCACCTGATTGCGCAAGCTGTCCGCCAGACAGCACTCCCTGACCTCCTGCTGCAACTGGCGTCCCGCCTCGGTCAGGCTGATGCACTTTTGCCGCTCATCCTCGTGAGAGACGGTGCGGGTCAGCCACCCCTTGCTCTCCAGCCGCTTGACGATGGGGGTCAGGGTGCCCGCATCCAGTCCGGTCTCCTGCCCTATCTCCTTGAGGCTGACCTCGTCCCGGGCCCAGAGCGAAAGCATCACCAGGTACTGGGTATAGGTGAGATCCAGCTTGTCCAGCAGCGGCCGATAGGCACGCATCACCGCATTGGAAGCGCTGTAGAGGGCAAAACAGACCTGCTTTTTCAATTCGCTCATGGAGGACCTCGCTGACGACAAGGGGGGCAGTATACCCCATCAACTTCGGGGCTGAATAGTTTGCACACAAAACAGTTGCCAGCCCCCGCGTTCAGGACTACCCTGATTTTAGTTTGCACACAAACAAAAATACCAGGCCGCCGCCCGACGCGCGGCCCCACTGCCGGAGAATGCCCATGAATGCCATCAGCCATCAAATCCAACTGCTGCGTCGCCCCACCGGTCTCCCCACCCTGGAGGACTTCGCCCTCCGGGACGTGCCCCTGCCCGCCCTGCAGGAGGGAGAGGTGCAGGTCGCCAACCAGTGGCTGTCGGTGGACCCCTACATGCGCGGCCGCATGAGCGAGGCAAAAAGCTACGTTCCCCCCTTCCCCCTCAACGGTCCCCTCGACGGCGGCGCCATCGGCACGGTACAGGCATCGCGCCATCCCGATTTCAAGGTGGGGGACAAGGTGAGCAGCATGCTGGGCTGGCGGGATGCCTTCGTGGCAAACGCCGCCCAGCTCACCCGCCTGCCCGACACCACCCTGCCGCCCCAGCGCTTCCTCGGCGCCCTCGGCATGCCGGGCATGACCGCCTGGGCGGGCCTGCACAAGGTGGCACACCTGAAGGCCGGTGAAACCCTGCTGGTCTCGGCGGCCTCCGGGGCGGTCGGCACCATGGCGGTCCAGCTCGCCAAGCAGGCGGGGGCCAGGGTCATCGGCTCCCCCGGCTCGGCCGACAAGGTCGCCTACCTCAAGACCCTGGGAGCCGATGCGGTGATCAACTACCGGGAGACCCCGGATCTCGACGCCGAGCTGGCCCGCCTCGCCCCCGAAGGCATCCACGTCTACTTCGAGAACGTGGGGGGCGCCATGCTGGATGCCGCCCTCAACCACCTGGTGGTGCACGGGCGCATCGTGCTGTGCGGCCTCATCGAGCAGTACAACAGCAACGGCCAGGCCAGCGGCCCGCGCAACCTCTCCCAGGTGATCCGCAAGCGCATCCTGATGCAGGGGCTGCTGGTCTCCGATCACTGGCAACACTACGGGGCGTTCCTGGCCGAGGCCATGCCGGCCTTCGAGGCGGGCACCCTCCAGGCCGAGGAGACCGTCAGCGAGGGGCTGGCCAGCATGCCGCAAGCCTTTATCGGACTGTTCCAGGGCCACAATACCGGCAAGATGCTGGTCAGACTGCCCTGATCCGGGGGCGTTTCCCATCTGTTTAACAGATAGAATGTCGCCAGACCCATCCATTTAAGCGATGGAAAATCGGCATCCGATCGCCCTTGAACAGGCGGCTTGCACAACGGGCCCATCCCCCCTAAGGTGGGCCCGTTTTCCCTGGCGCACCCCGCCGTCTCAGCAAGGAGCCTTCCCTATGTCTACCCCCTATCCTCGCGTCGGTGTCGGCGTCATTCTCACCAATGGCCAGGGCCAGGTACTGCTTGGCAAGCGCAAGGGCAGCCATGCCCCCTACTGGTCCATCGCAGGTGGTCATCTGGAATTGGGGGAAACCTTCGAGTCGGCAGCCATCCGGGAGGTGGCGGAGGAGACCGGCTTCGTCATCCGCCAGCCTCGCGTCATCGCCGTCACCAACAACCTGGAGACCTGGCGCGAGAGCGGCCTGCACTACATCTCGGTCACCCTTCTGGCAGAGGTGGACGGGGAGCCGCAACTGCTGGAGCCGGAAAAATGCGAGGGCTGGCTCTGGTGCGACCCGCACACTCTGCCCGAGCCTCACTTCGATGCCAGTCGCCAGTCCATCGCCTGCTGGCTGGCGGGACAATGCTACCTGCCCCAGGCACAACCTGCCCCCTGACCCTCACCGGCAGGCTGCCGCGCGTCACCCCGGCACCTCTCGTCTGCTGGCGGAGGCGACCCGCCACCCCGCCAGCCCCTGTTGATGGCAGGCAGCGCGGGAGGGCGTACCGTCACCAAACCGTCACTTTTTTGTCATATTATCCGGGCCAGGATGATGACGAGGAGGGGAAGATGGGACAGGTGTTCATGCAGTTCTTGTGGCTGGGGTGCATCAGTGTTGGCGGGCCGGCCGCCCATATCGGCTATTTTCAGCGCACCTTTGTCCAGCGGCTGGGCTGGCTGAACCAGAGGGAGTTCGCCCAGTTGCTGGCCCTGTGCCAACTGCTGCCGGGTCCGGCCTCCAGCCAGCTCGGCTTTGCCATCGGCCGCCACCGTGCCGGCATCGGCGGCGCCCTGGCCGCCTTCGTCGGCTTTACCCTCCCCTCCTTCCTGCTGTTGCTGGCGGCCGCCGTCGGTCTAGGTCAGCTTGCGGGCAACTTCTGGCTGGACGCCGCCCTGCACGGCCTCAAGCTGCTGGCGCTCGTCGTGGTGGCGGATGCCGTGCTCACCATGAGCCGCCAGTTCTGCAAGACGGCGCTGCAACAGGGGGTCATGGTGGCCACCGCCGCCGCCCTCTGGTGCGCCCCCGGGCTTCTGACCCAGGTCGCCATGCTGCTCGGTGCGGCCCTGCTCTGTGCCCTGCGCGAGCCCCGCCCGGGGAGTCAGCCCCCCGCATCCACTCCTGCTCGCCAGCCTCACTGGCCGACCCTGCTGCTGTTCGCCCTGCTGTTCGTCGGCCTGCCCCTGGTGGCGAGCGGCCCCGTCAGCCAGTTGCTGGCCGACTTTTACCGGGCAGGCAGCCTGGTGTTTGGCGGTGGCCACGTGGTGCTGCCCCTGTTGCAGGAGAGCCTGGGTCACCACCTGAGCGAGCAGCAGTTCCTGACCGGCTACGGCTTGGCCCAGCTGGTACCCGGCCCCATGTTCACCCTGGCCACCTACCTGGGCGCCATGCTGCTGCCCGCCACTCCCCTCATCGGGGCGCTGCTGGCGACCCTGGCGCTCTTCCTGCCGGGTTTCTTGCTGCTCTGGGCGCTGGGCCCCTGCTGGCAGCACTGGCTGGCCCGCCCCCGTCTGGCGGGGGCCGTGGCCGGCATCAACGCCGCCGTGGTGGGGCTGCTGCTGGCGGCCCTCTATCAGCCGGTGTGGCAGAGCGCCGTGCTCTCCCCCACCGATCTGGCGCTGGCCGCCGTCGGCTTCTACCTGCTGCGGGTGCCACGGCTCCCCGTGCTGCCCCTCGCCGCCCTGCTGACGGGGGCAGCCCTGTTGCTGGCCTGACGAACCCGCGACAAGTCAGGCAGCGCCCGCCGGGCTGTCGGTCATGGCTCTTCTCCCCGAGGGGAGGCAAAGAGAGCAAGATCCGTCAGGACAGCTCGGGCCCGTTGGCCGATAGTGGGCAGCACAGAGGAGAGACCATGGATCACAACCAGACAGAGGCCTACCGCCGACGCTTTCAAACGGTGACAGAGCACATCGAGCGCCATCTCGACGACGACCTGTCGCTGGAGCGGCTCAGCGCCGTGGCGCACTTTTCGCCCTTTCACTTTCATCGGCAATTTGCCGCTTACTGCGGCGTGCCGCTGGGGCGTTACATCCAGCTGCTGCGGCTGAAGCGGGCCTCTTACCGGTTGGCATTCGCGCCTCTGGACAAGGTGACTGATATCGCCCTCGATGCCGGCTTCCAGCATGGCGAATCTTTCAGTCGCGCCTTCAAGCAGACGTTCGGCCTGACGCCCAGCCAGTTCAGGCAGCACCCGGACTGGGCCAGCTGGCATCGCTGCCTGCCACGGCCCCCCACAAAGAGGATTGACCCCATGCGAGTCGACATCATCCAGTTCCCGCAGACCGCCGTCGCCGCCCTGACCCATCAGGGCCTGCCCGAGCGCATCAACGACACCGCGGCGCGCTTCATCCAGTGGCGCAAGGCCACGGGCGGC
>NZ_CAWMFQ010000389.1:25771-26016 GCF_963866995.1 Aeromonas sp. ZOR0002
CCCTCTGTGGCAGCGTCGAGTCCCCCGTCGCCGAGGACAATGAGTGGGGCGTGAAGAATGCCCTCATCCCGGCCGGGCGCTGCGCCGTGGTACGCCACCACGGCTCCCACGACCTCCTGGCCGACTGTGCCCGGGCGCTCTACCGCGACTGGCTGCCCGCCAGCGGCGAAGAGCTGCGGGATTTTCCGCTCTTCTTCCACTACCACAACTTTGTACACGAGGTGCCCACCCATGAGCTGGTCACC
>NZ_CAWMFQ010000390.1:0-43313 GCF_963866995.1 Aeromonas sp. ZOR0002
CCATGGCGGCTGCCGCCTTCCACAGCTCCGGCAACCAGCAGGTGGCCGAGCTGGAATCGGCCTACCAGACCCTCACGCCCCTGCTGGGACCGGCAGCCGCCACCCTGTTCGGCCTCTCCCTGGTCGCCTCCGGCATCTCCTCCACCGTGGTGGGAACGCTGGCGGGGCAAGTGGTGATGCAGGGCTTCGTGCGCTTCACCATCCCGCTCTGGCTGCGCCGAGCCATCACCATGGCCCCCGCCTTCGTGGTGATCGCCATGGGCCTCAACACCACTGAAATCCTGGTGTTGAGCCAGGTAGTGCTGAGCTTCGGCATCGCCCTCGCCCTTATTCCGCTGCTGATCCTGACCGGTGATCGCGCCCTGATGGGGACACATCGCAATCACCCCGTCACCCAGGCCGTGGGGCGCCTCATCGTCGCCCTGGTGATCGGCCTCAATGCCTATCTGCTGGTCACCACCCTCTAACGCCATCTTGAGGCTCATTGACCCGGGTTGATGAGCCTCTTCGCACTTTCGCGTATGCTGCTCCTTTCCCTTCTCATCATCTCGTTGCGGGAGCCCTGCCATGGAACATACCCGAGCCAGCTTCGTACTGGGCCACCATCAGGAACAGGCCAGCGTCGTCTGTTGCAAACAGGGGGATCCGACCCTGCTGGTCACCGACCTCACCCCCTTTCATCCCCAGAGCCACCTCTGGCCCGATCAACCCGGTGACGTGGGCACAGTGCGCTGGGAAGGGGGGGAAGCGGCCGTGGGCCCCTGCCGCATGGGCGCCATCAGTCCCGAGGGCGAGCTGTTCGTGGATACGGAGATTCCGGTCAAGCGGGGGGCAGATGGGTGGGCTTTCGTGGTGGTGCATCCCCTCGCCGGTTCCCATCACCTTGCCATTGGCTCGCCTGTGGAACTGACAGTGGATGCCGAGGCACGCCATGCCCTGAGCCTGGGCCACAGCGCCTGCCACCTGGTGGCACTGGCCCTCAATCGGGCGCTCACGCCCTATTGGCGAAAGGAGACGAGCGAGCTTGACGCTCTCGGGCAGCCGGATTTCGACCGCCTCGCCATCCAGCACTCCCGGGTCGAGCCCAGAGGATCAAAGGAGCAGTACCGGATCGGCAAGAGCCTTCGGAAAAAGGGAATCAACAGCGAGGCACTGCTGACCGACCTCGACAGGATAGCGCTCCAGGTCAACGAGCAGCTGATGCGCTGGCTCAAAGAGGGAGGCGAGATCCGCCGTAGCCGGGCCGGTGATGCCGTCATCGATTCCCGCTACTGGCATGGCATGCTGGACGGTCGGGAGATCACCATTCCCTGTGGCGGCACCCATGTGGGCACTCTGACCGAGTTGGGCCAGGTTCAGGTGACGCTGGCCTCCAGTGAAGAGGGATTTACCCTCACCACCCGGGTCACTCCCTGAACCACCCCAGCCCTCCTGATGCCGCACCGCCCTGACCGGGGCGGTGCCCCGACAGAGAGGCCCGCAGGCAGATCAGCGCGGCGGTATCTCACCCCGGACTGACGACCACATGACCACGGGGTAGCAAAAAACCATGAGATGCACCACGGATGAGGGGCCACTTGCCCCTTTCCTGGCGCCTGACGATGTCAGGCAGGCTCCCTTCGCATCCCCATGTGAGGGATGTCATCTTCCAGATACCCTTCCCCTTCGGCCACGAAACCATGCTGGCCGTAAAAACCTTGCAGGTGGGCCTGTGCACCGAGCCAGATGCTGTGTGCAGGCCAGCGTGCCTCGCACTCTCTGACCGCTTGCGCCAGCAGGCGGTGACCCAGTCCGCCCCCCCGCGACGTGGGAGAGGTGACCACGCGGCCGATGGCAGCGCCGCTGCCATCACCAATGCCGGGCGCCATGATGCGGGCATAGGCCGCCAGGTGATCCCCCTCACGACCGAGCAGATGCAACACGCCGTCACGGCGATCCAGCCCGTCCAGATCCTGGAAGGGACAGGTCTGCTCCACCACGAACACCTCGGCGCGCAGGGCAAGCAGCTCATACAATTCATCCGTGGTCAGCTCGGACCAGGATTTCATACTCCAGTTCATGAATGACTCCTGTTTAATGGGGTCTGACAGCATAATCTTGCTCCCGACGAGGGGCATTAACCTTGGTTAAGTTGCCCCCCTTCTCATCCAATGCGGACATGGCCGGCAAAGAGCCGATCTCTGCCCTGGTTCATCGGCAATCCCTTCTGGCTCAACCCTGATCGCGCGTTTTCAGCCGCCTGCGGATGCGGCTCAGGCTGATGGGGGTGATCCCCAGATAGGCGGCAATCTGGTGATCCGGGACCCTGGCATCCAGCGCGGGGAAGCTTCGCAGAAAATGCTGATAGCGCGCCTCTGGGCCCCCGGTCAGCAGCAACAGCTCTTTCTCCTCCTTGATGCGCAGTTGTACTTCAAGGAGATGGTGATACCAGGCGGGCCAGCAAGGGAGTCGGCGCAGATCCGCCAGCGGAAGAAGCTGCAGCCGGCAAGGCTCCAGCGCCTCCACGCTGTAGCGGGCGGGCTCACCACTGAGCAGGTGGTGGAAGTCGATAAACTCGTCCCCCTCCCAATAGAACTCCTTGATGTACTCGCGGCCATCCGCCAGCACCACCCTAGCCCGCAGCAACCCCTCCTCCACCCTGACCAGCAGCGCCGGACTGTCGCCGGCATGCCAGAGGCAGGTGCGAGGGGGCAAGGTCAGGGAGCGGACAAAAGAGAGGAGGCGCTCGGCCTCCTGCTCATCTGCAACCCGTTCCCAGACAAAGGGGGGTCTGTCGGTCATCGTCTTGTCAGACGCGGCGCTGGCGCACGGCTTCGAACAGGCAGACACCGCTCGCCACCGAGACGTTGAGGCTGGATACTGCCCCCGCCATCGGGATGCTCACCAGCTCGTCGCAGTGCTCGCGGGTCAGGCGGCGCATCCCCTTGCCTTCGGCCCCCATCACCAGCGCCATGGGGCCGGTGAGTTTGGCCTGATAAAGATCGTGATCCGCCTCGCCGGCGGTACCCACGATCCAGACGCCGCGCTCCTGCAGCTCGCGCAGGCTGCGGGCCAGGTTGGTGACCTGGATGAGCGGCACCACTTCGGCGGCGCCACAGGCGACCTTGCGCACCACGGATGTGAGGCCTGTGGCCTTGTCCCGCGGCACGATCACCGCATGCACCCCGGCCGCATCGGCACTGCGCAGACAGGCGCCGAGATTGTGCGGATCGGTCACCCCGTCCAGTACCAGCAGGAAGGGCGCTGTCTCTTTCGCCGCCAGACCGTCCAGCAGGCTGGCCAGATCGTGCTCGGCCAGCTTGGGCGCTTCAATCACCTTGGCCATGATGCCCTGGTGATTGTTGCCTTCCGCCTTGTCATCCAGCGTCTTGCGGTTCACGCTCTGCACCCTGATACCGAGGGACTCCAGCTCGGCCAGCAGGGGATGCAGCCGCTCGTCATCGCGGCCCTTGAGAGCCCATACCTCGATGAAGCGCTCGGGGGTGCGCTCGAGCAGCGCGGAGACGGCGTGAATGCCGTAGATCAGTTCAGTACTCATTTAGTGCTCTTGGCCTTGTCGCGAGCCTTTTTGCTCGGTCGTCTGTTGCTGGGCTTGGCACGGCCACCCTTGTCGGATTTGCCGCTCTCCTTGCCCTCTTTGCGTTTCTCGTGGCGCTGGGCGCTCTTGGCCTTCTCTTTCTTGATCTCGGCCTGCTTGCGCGCCATCTCCTTGGCATTCTTGCCGGTGGCCTTGAGGGGCTCTTCCACCATCACGAAGTCGATCTTGCGATCGTCCAGATTCACGCCCATCACCTTGACCCGCACCTTGTCACCCAGACGATAGCGACGGCGGAAGTTCTCGCCGATCAGCTGCTGGTGCAGCGGGTCGAACTGGTAGTAGTCGTTGGTGAGGGTGCTGACGTGCACCAGACCGTCGATGTGGATCTCCGCCAGACGCACGAAGAAGCCAAAACCGGTGACGCTGGCGATGACGCCGTCAAACTCGTCACCCACGTGATCCAGCATGTACTCGCACTTGAGCCAGTCTGCCACGTCGCGGGTGGCATCATCGGCACGGCGCTCCGTCATGGAGCAGTGCTCGCCCATCGGGTCCACTTCTTCCAGCTGGTAGTGGTAGCCACCGCTCGGGGTCCACTTGTGGCGCAGGTTGCCCTGCTGCTCCTTGGCGGTCTGATACTTGATCGCCCGGTGCAGGATGAGATCCGGGTAGCGACGGATCGGCGAGGTGAAGTGAGCGTAGGACTTCAGGGCCAAGCCGAAGTGACCGATGTTGTCGGCCTGATAGATGGCCTGACGCATGGAGCGCAGCAGCATGGTGGAGAGCAGTTCCGCATCCGGGCGCCCTTCGAATTTGGCGGCCAGGTCGGCAAAGTCCTTCGGCTCGGGCTCCAGGCCCCCCTTGAGCTCCAGACCCAGTTCGGCCAGGAAGTCACGGAAGCCGGTGAGACGCTCCTCGCCCGGGCGGTCGTGCACCCGGAACAGGGCGGCGGCCTCGTTCTTCTCGATGTAGCGGGCGGCCGCCACGTTCGCCTGGATCATGCACTCTTCGATGATCTTGTGGGCGTCATTGCGCACCAGCGGTACGATACGGTCGATCTTGCGCTGGGCGTTGAAGATAAAGCGGGTCTCCTCGCTTTCGAACTCCACCGCACCGCGTTGATGGCGAGCATGCTTGAGCGCCTTGTAGAGGTTGCTCAGCTCCTCGATGTGGCCCACCAGCGGATCATACTGCTGACGCAGCTTGGGATCCCCGTCCAGGATCGCCGCTACCTTGGTGTAGGTCAGGCGAGCGTGGGAGTTCATTACCGCTTCGTAGAACTTGTAGCCGGACATGCGACCGGCGGCGGAGATGGTCATCTCGCACACCATGCAGAGCCGGTCGACCTGCGGGTTCAGGGAACACAGACCGTTGGAGAGCACCTCCGGCAGCATGGGCACCACGAACTCGGGGAAATAGACCGAGTTGCCGCGCTGATAGGCTTCGGTGTCGAGGGCCGTGCCCGGTTTCACATAGGCAGAAACGTCGGCAATAGCGACCCACAGGCGCCAGCCGCCTCCGCGCTTGGCTTCACAGAAGACGGCGTCATCGAAGTCACGGGCATCTTCCCCGTCGATGGTCACCAGCGGCAGGGCGCGCAGGTCGATGCGACCCTCTTTGGCCTTCTCCGGCACCTGCTCGCCGAGACCGGCGACCTCTTTGGTCACCTCTTCCGGCCAGGTGTGCGGAATGCCGTGGGTACGCAGGGCGATCTCGATCTCCATACCGGGAGCCATGTTCTCACCCAGGACTTCCAAGACGGTACCGACCGCATTGAAGCGGGCAGTGGCGCGCTGGTTGATGCGCACGACCACGACCTGGCTCTGGCGAGCCCCCTTGTTCTCCCCTTCCGGGATGATGATGTCCTGGCCGATGCGGCTGTCATCGGGTACCACAAAACCGACGCCGTTCTCGACGAAGTAACGACCGACGATGTCCGCCTCGCGGGATTTGAGCAGGCGCACCAGACGCGCTTCCTGACGACCCTTGCGATCGATCTCGGTCGGCTGCACCAGGGCATAGTCGCCATGCATCAGGCGCTGCATCTCGCGGTTGTTCAGGAAGAGATCCGCTCCACCACCCTCGGGGCGCAGAAAACCGAATCCATCTTTGTGGCCAAGCACATAGCCTTTGACCAGATTCAGGCGATCCGGCAGGGCGTAACATTGGTTGCGGGTGAACACGAGCTGCCCGTCGCGCTCCATGGCGCGCAGACGACGTCGCAAGGCTTCCAACGGCTCTTCATCGGTCAGCTTGAGGACCTTGGCCAGCTCTTCCCGGGACATGGGTTTCTCATGGCCCTTGATGAGCTCCAGCAGCATCTCGCGACTGGCGATGGGGTTTTCGTATTTTTCGGCCTCGCGTTGGAGGAAAGGATCTTTTTGAGACATAAGCAGGCCTTAGGGTAGGTAATAACGCAGACATTATATCGGAGGGGGGAGCTAATGGCATCCATCGACTGCCTTTTGGCCATTCTCTCTGTCATACTGGACACAGTTTGCAGGTATGTGAGACTCGGAACTCATGAGCAAGGACTCGTTCGCCCAATCTGCCGCCTATTTGAAACAGGCGGTTCCCCTGATGATCAAGTATCAAATTCCCACCACGCCGAACAACTATCACCTTTGGTACAGCTATGTCTCCGGCGACATGCCCGAACTCAACCATGCCGTCGATCAGGCGATAAAACAGCAGGGGACCTTCTCCCTGACCACCTGCGAGCGGCTCTACCACCAGCACCTTGCGGCCCAGGACGAGCAGCAGATGGAGGCGATGAAACTCAATCTGGCCGCCATGGCCAGCGAGCTGAGTCACTCGATGCAGGATGCCATCTCCGATACCGGGCTGTTTCAGGAGATGCTCGACAAGAGTTTCGACAAGCTGAGCAAGATAGACGACGAGGGGCTCAGCCTGGAAGACACCATGGGGATACTGCGGGATCTCGTGCGCGAGTCGCGTGACGTACGCATGTCCACCCTCCACTTTCGCAACCAGCTCAGCAGCGCCGAGAAAGAGATAAAGGAGCTGAAACAGGCCCTGAACGAGACGAGGAAGCTGGCCACCGAGGACCCGCTCACGTCTCTGCTCAATCGACGCGCCTTCGATCTCGAGATGGACAGCCTCATCCGCAGCAAGCAGCCCTTCTCCCTGATCCTGACCGATATCGATCGCTTCAAGAACTTCAACGACGAATATGGACATCTGCTGGGGGACCAGGTGCTGCGCATCGTCGGCAAGCGGCTGCGAGAGGCCAGCAAGGAGGGCATAACCGCCTATCGCCTGGGGGGTGAGGAGTTTGCCCTCTTGGTGCCAAACCGCGCCCTGGCACTGACCCGCCAGATGGCCGAGAGCCTGCGTCGCGTCATCGAGCGGATGTCGATTCTGGATCGCAAATCCGGGCGACGCATCGATCACATCACCGCCTCGTTCGGTGTGGGGGAATACATCCCCCAGGAGACGGCAGACACCCTGATCGAGCGTACCGACAAGCTGCTCTACAAGGCCAAGGAACTGGGACGCAATCGGGTGATGCCACTGCCCTCCTGATCCCACCAGATGCAAAAAGGCCGGTCATTGACCGGCCTTTTTCATGCTTCCCTTCTCGGGATCAGAGGCTTTTCAGCTTCTCTTCCGGCAGGGCCAGCTCGTCATTGTGGTTGACACCGATACCGCGCTCCAGCACATGGCGGGCGATGGCATGGGCCTCTTCCAGCGAATGCATGCTGTAAGTACCGCACTGGTATTCGTTCAGCTCGGGGATCTTGCCCTGATCCTGCACGGTCAGCACGTCGCTCATGGCGGCCTGCCAGGCAGCGCCAACACGGGCTTCATCCGGCGCACCGATCAGGCTCATGTAGAAGCCGGTGCGGCAACCCATGGGAGAGATGTCGATGATCTCCACCCCATTCCCATTGAGATGATCACGCATGAAGCCGGCAAACAGATGCTCCAGAGTATGGATGCCACGCTCGGAGAGGATCTCCTCGTTCGGCACGCAGAAACGCAGGTCGAACACGGTGATGGTGTCCTTGTTCGGGGTCTGCATGGTCTTAGCCACCCGCACTGCCGGGGCGGCCATGCGGGTATGGTCGACGGTAAAACTGTCCAATAACGGCATTTCTGACTCCTGATTTGGTTACCAGAACCAGCCCCCGCTGGAGAGCTGATCCTTGCATTGTCGATACTGGGCACCGTAGCGCTGGGCACGGGCCTCCACCTTGCGGGAGACCTTCATCAGCCATCCCTTGCTGCGGTAGCTGCCACGTCGGTAGCCCCCCCAGCCTTCGTGATAATTGAGATACTGGCCATAGGCATCCCACTTGGACGTGCCGTTGAGCCGCTGTGCCTTGTGAGTGTACCAGCCCATGAAATCGATGGCGTCGGCAAAGTCGTCGCGATCGCTCCAGCCGTTGCCGGTTTCCCGCTGATAGTCGGCCCAGGTTTCGTCTTTCACCTGGGCATAGCCGTAGGCTGAACTGGCCCGCCCGGTGGGGATGAAGAGGAAATACTGCATCGGCGGCTGGGCATCATGCACGAAGGAGGACTCCTGGTACATCATGGCCATCACTACCTGGACAGGTGTCCCCCACTTCTCGTTCATCTTGAGCGCCGCCTCGTGCCACTCGGGTTTCTCCCGAAAGATCTGGCACAGGTTTTCCGGCTGGGCCGGCGGCCGGGTACTGCACGCGGTGAGCGCCATCAGGCACACCGCCACGACCCCGATACGGTACAACGACATCAGAACGACAGACTCTTGCTGTTCATCACAGGGCACATCCACCACATCAGATCGCGTCTTCGTTCTCTTCACCAGTACGAATACGAATGACGCGCTCCACCTCGCAGACGAAGATCTTGCCATCACCGATCTTGCCGGTACGCGCTGTGTTCTGGATGGCTTCCAGGCAGGCATCGAGATCCTCGTCCTGCACCACCAGCTCCACCTTGACCTTGGGCAGGAAGTCGACCATGTACTCGGCACCGCGATAGAGCTCGGTATGGCCCTTCTGGCGGCCGAACCCCTTGACCTCGGACACTGTCATGCCGTTGATGCCGATCTCGGCCAGGGCCTCGCGTACATCGTCCAGCTTGAACGGTTTGATGATGGCTTCAATCTTCTTCATGGTGACTCCTTACCAGTTCTGTTTGCCGAACCCGGACGTGATGGGATAGCGGCGGTCCTTACCAAAGTTGCGAGCCGTGATGCGGGGGCCGACGGCGGCCTGACGGCGCTTGTATTCGTTGAGATCCACCAGGCGGATCACCTTGCGTACCACCGCCTCTTCGAAACCTTCCGCCACCATGTCGGCGACAGACGCATCCTCTTCCACGTAGCGCTTGAGGATGGCATCCAGAATGTCATAGGGGGGCAGGCTGTCCTGGTCCACCTGATCCGGTGCCAGTTCGGCCGACGGGGGACGATCGATGACCCGCTGCGGGATCACGTACTCCACGCTGTTGCGATATTCGCACAGCTTGAAGACCAGGGTCTTGGGGACGTCCTTGAGCACATCAAAGCCACCCGCCATGTCGCCATACAGCGTGGCGTATCCCACGGCCATCTCGCTCTTGTTGCCAGTGGTCAGCACGATACGGCGGCGCTTGTTGGACAGCGCCATCAAGAGTACACCGCGGCAGCGGGCCTGCAGGTTCTCTTCGGTGGTGTCGCGGGCGGTCCCTTCAAACAGAGGTGCCAGCTGCGTCATGAAGCCTTCGAACATGGGTTCGATGGAGATGATGTTGAACTCCACCCCCATCCGCTCGGCCTGCTCCTTGGCATCCTCCACGCTCATCTGGGCGGTGTAGCGGAACGGCATCATCACCGCCTGCACCTTGTCCGCCCCGATGGCGTCGGCCGCAATGGCCAGGGTCAGCGCCGAGTCGATACCACCGGAGAGGCCCAGCACGGCGCCCTGAAAACCGTTCTTGGTGACATAGTCGCGCACCGCCAGCACCAGGGCCTGATAGGTCTCGGCCAACGGCTCCAGCGGTGCGGCGGGTTCCCGCTCCTTCACCGGCTGACCATCGGCAAAGCGCACCAGCGCCAGCTCTTCGGCAAATGGAGCAAGCTTGTGGGTCAGCTCGCCCTGGCTGTTGAACACTTTGGAGCAGCCGTCGAAGATCAGCTCGTCCTGGCCGCATACCTGGTTGAGGTAGATGAGCGGCAGGCCGGTCTGATCGCTGCGTTCCGCCATCAGCTCGCGGCGGATCCAGGGTTTTTCCTGATCATAAGGAGAGGCATTGATGGTGAGCAGCAGCTCGGCCCCCGCCGCCTTGGCGGCCAGCGCCGGACCCGGCTGCCAGAGATCTTCGCAGATGAGCAAACCCAGCTGATGGCCACGGAACGGCACCACACAGGTATCGGCCGCCGCAGTGAAGTAGCGCTTCTCGTCGAACACCCCGTAGTTGGGCAAGTCCTGTTTGAAATAACGTGCCCGCAGTTGACCGCGCTCATAGAGAGACGCCGTATTGTAAAGCGCCCCCTCTTCGCGCCAGGGATGGCCCACCAGAATGGCACATTGTCCCTGCCATGCCGCGATGCGGGACAGAGCGGCCTCGACCCGGATCATCAGGTCGGCGCGCAACAGCAGATCCTCAGGCGGGTATCCTGTTAGGGCCAGCTCGGAGCAAACCAGCAGATCGGCCCCTTGCTGCTCGGCCAGGGCTGCTGCCGCCAGTACCTTGTCACAGTTATCTTCGATGGCGCCTACCGTCAGATTTAACTGGGCAAGCATCAGAGAGAGGGCTTTTGCCATGGCGATGCATCTTGAATTCGAAAATGATGGGGAATGATAAAGAAAAGGCGCTGGCTGTGCCAGCTCAACACTTGGGCTTTGCGCTGGTGTTCTGGCTGTCTGGAGATAAGATGTAACTAATCGAGGGAGATATTGCCATGATCAAGGACGAGAAAGGATTCACCCTGCTGGAACTGATGATCGCCGTCAGTCTGGGGGTCATCTTGCTTGGTATTGGTGCACCGGCCATGTCGAGCCTGCTCAATGAGAATGCCTTGAAATTTGAATCTCGCACACTCTTGAAATATCTGCGTTTTGCTCGTAGCCAAGCCATCGACAACCAGCAATCTGTCACTGTGTGCCTTGCCAATGCCAGTGACAATTGTGTCACCGCCAATCCGACCCAATTCCTCGTGTTCGTCGACGGTAATGGCAATGACATTTTCAATAACGGTGAGCAGATTCTGGCAAGAAGCCCTCAGCTATCTGACTCGCTGACTGCTGCAAACAATCGAACTTCCACTACCTTCAGCCCTGATGGCACCAGCCTGGGTACCAATGCCACCATCACGCTGTGTCGTTCAGGAAATGCCCAGATAAATCTGGTCATCTCTCCCTCCGGCCGCACCACCCAATCTACCCAGGCAAATATCTGCCTCTGAATGAAGTCCTTCGCTATCGCAGTTGACGGGCATCCTGTTGCTGACCCTCTTTTGACTGGAAATTTTCCTCCGCAGTGCGGCATTCCAGGATTTTCTTCACAGGCTGTACCGCACCATCCACCTCGTATCCTCTTTGTTTGAATTTATCCTGCACCGCCTTTGGCGTGTTGTCTGCCACAGTACCGTGCAGGACAACCTTCTGGCCGTTAACCAGCTCGACATAACATTTTATGTCATCTGCCAAGACGGACCCGGATAACAAGAGGCACAAACCCAACACCCCGCTGCGTGTTTTCATTGTGCCTCTCCTTCGTAGAGGTAAATTTTCTTGGGCGACATGTCCATTTCAGCCTCTTCCGCCCCCTGGGCGCACTCACCGCCACTGGTACACCGCTCAGGCTCACCATTGCCTTCGTCTTTTAGGATGACCTCTTCCCCGGTGCCGCCCCCCAGGATGCGGATTTTGGCATCATCCCCGGCATGTACCACCAGATCGTCTGCCACCTTGTTTTGCACTTCAACGTAGCGTTCTGGAGTTTCATTGCCATCGAGATCGACCACATAGCGGAAGGAGCTGCCATAGTGCATGTCCACCATATACTGACGCGCCGCGCCTATAGACTGAATGGTGCATTGCTGGAACGATTGCACCTGAGGCAGGAAGGAGGTGAAATAGAGCTTGCCCTGCAAGACCACCCCGGCCCCCAGAGACTTCTCTCCCCTCGCGTTCAACCAGTTGACCCAACCCTTGGCACTGGTAATACCCGCCTTGATTGCCAGCGTGCCTTCGACTGTCGTCTGGACCGACAAAGGATCATTGGTCACATCGTAGAGGTCTGATACCAGGATAGGGTCTCTGGCCGTCGCATTCGTGGCACGCGGCATGACATCATAGTCACGCAACATGAAATAGCCATTGCGGACGGTCGATTCAGACGAAGGGCGGTTGCGATCGCCGCTGCCGATCAGCACAGCATCGAAGGGGCGATCCTGATAGGAATAGACCGTATTGCCCCCCACCACGGAACGAGTCACTTCCTTGTTGATGGTGCGCACTACTATGGGTTGTGTAAAGAAGCGGCGGTCATCTGCCAGCGTTGAGTCCGACCCCAGACTGGCAAATTTGAATACACTCCAGTCCGACTTGTTGGTACTGGGGAGATCCATGCGCCAAAGATTGCCTCCTGTATCTCCAACATAGATGCGGTCGGTCTTGCCATCACCATCACTGTCGAGTGTTGCAACCGACCCAGGCATACTGTCAGTTATCTCTGTGACCTGGAGATTGCTAGTATCAGAAGGGGTTGCACTGAATACCAACGCCCCCGTTTTGGCATTGACGATGTAAATCCCTCTGCCCATGCTGTCACTGGCTCCCAATCCCAGCAAGCTCTTGTTCACGTCATAACCGCCAGCAAAAATAAGCACGGGATCACTGATTCCCGGTACAAGCGCGACTTCAGGCACCGACCAGGTCAGCCCCAATTCGCCAAAACCGGTCGACTGACTATTCAGACTCCACTTCAGTGACGGCGCATCCGGGCTGGAGACGTCGAAGGCGTAATAAGCCTTGCCCCCACTCCTCAGCCCGGTGAACACCCAGACAAAGTCGCTTTCCGAGGCTTTCAATACACCATTACGGTTGGCATCCTTGATAAGGGCGATGGGAGATGAGTCGACGCCATAAATGTGGTCAGCGGATTCGGCATTGGCACGCAGCACCTGCTGATTCGCCAGAAATTCATAGGGAATGGCGGCCCAGCTCTCGTCTACGGTTTTACCCATGTCCTTGAACATGTGAAGGAAACCGGCATTGGTTCCAAACACTATCCGCAAGTCGGGTGCATCCGTCGGGCTGCCGGATTGTGGGCCATAGTTCAGCACCAACGGACGGGAGTGCAGGGGATCCCCCATGATATGGCGGCGGTTCAGGGTTGAGGTATCAAAGTCTTCGTTGTCGACATCCAGCCCCTTGGTCCAGTTAATCAGTGCATCCAAATCGGTCGTGCTGCTGGCCTGCATCCAGGTCATGAGCGCCGCCTCACTGCCAGCCTGCGTCACCAGATTGGCCTTGGTCAGCTGATCGAGGCGGTTCTGGGCATTGTTGATGACATAGAGACTGCGATTGCTTTTCCCCGCCAGCATCTCTTGGGCTCCCCCTTCAGCCACCTTGTTGCCATCGCGGCCCGATGACCAGAAGGTTTGAGCGTTATCGATAATAGCACCATCAGGTTTAATTGCCGGTAATCCTCTCGCATCCACCACATAACCATCAGAAGAGAGCATTAATTTTTTTAGATTGCCTTTCCACTTAGGGCCGGCGTCTGGTTCAAACATCGCGTAATAAATATTGTTATTACTACGTGTTCTATCAAAGTTATTGCTGGCGATGGCGGGTGACACCAGTGATGCATTGATACGCAATATTGCCAATAGTGATGCTTTCAGCGCATCACTTAAGGCAGATGCATCGGTTGCCGGATAATATTTCCCTCCACCCCGCCGTGCCGTTTCGGCCAGCAAATTACCCGCTCCGGTAATGGCTTCATCACCAAACCCAACAGTGAAGGTAGTTACCGTCTGCTTATCACCCATCGTACTGTTAATATCATTGTGCTTCATATAGCCAGCCAGTGCAGCCAAATAACTAGACCCACGACTACTACCTGAACCATATGACACTGCTGTACCATAAGCCCGCTTGTCATTATCAGATAATGTGTTGATAAGACCTATCACAGTATTATCAGAGGAACCATCACTAGTCGGCTCACCATCGGTGATGTAAATAACATAACCATTGTTCGAACAATTGTCATAAGGAGCCTTATAAGTACCATCAGACTTTTCAGCTGATGTATCTCTGGCAGGCGATAAACTACCCCCCTGAGTACCGTAGACAACACTCATCCCTCCAAAGAATTGATAGGCCTCCTGTAAGGTCTCGCACAACGGCGTGTTGCCATCCGCATTCAATGCATTGACTTTATCAAGCAAGTCCTGCTCACCTGTCTTACTATTACCCAGGATTGTTTCACTTCCTAATATATTACGGACAATACGACCACCATTGGTATTTGTGTTTCTACTGCTATTCTCATTAAAAACTGCCAAACCAAAATCCACACCAGGTGTTGATGAAATTAACTCAGCCACCGCATTTTTGGCAATACTCAGCCTTGATTGGCTGACTGGTTTACCTGGCCCGTGATACCAACGTATATAATTGGAAGAATACAGTGTAATGCCTGTATTGTTATTATAGACATTGGTAACATCTGCAGTATACGCTGCCGTTGCGGTAGAGTTCCCCCTGATGGGGTAACCAGCCCCTACTGTCAAAGTTCCACTATAGGGATTGGCTGTATTCCTTACCGTAACATCCTGTTGACAATCTACCAATTTTATATCTTTTTCTTGCTCACCTCTGATGGAATCCCATGACCAATATCGCCAAAAAAGAAAATTGGTTTCCTTATAAACCCAAACAGCTGAAACAAACTGCCCTACATTGGACAAGGGGGGCTTTGACGTCGCGCATGCATTTACGCTGTCAGGGAAGCGGGCAGAACTGGTAATACTAGGCACACTGCTATTTGAAGAGAAATATATGTACTTTTTGCTATTGTTTGTGTCGGGGTCATTAGGTAATGCTGGATATATTGTTGCGGGATCATAGGCTTCACTCACCTGCATTGTTTCTTTCATACTGCCGGATGTATCAAATATCAGCAGCACCTTGGGGCGAAAATCCCCGGCCTTGTTAAAGTCATATATAAACAGTTCGGTGTCATCGGCTCTCGTCGATGTAATGCCAAACACAAGGCTACACCAGCATAAAATCACTCCAAGTCGTCGTAACCACATATCCTTCGCTCCTATTCGGTGAGCAGTGGTTGTTCTACACCCGCAATCCAAATCAACGGGCGAACATATTTTCCATAATTCACATTGGCCTGCAGCTCGACATACTTGCACTTAGGAATCACATTGCTGCTGCTGGCGTCAATCTTTCTCTTGCACACGGTTTCGGTGCGATTAGCAAGAGCGACCGCGGCCGAAGCATTGCTGCTATTGATGCTGATTGCCGCACTGGCCCCCGGAGTGTCGCTCATGCCGGCAATCACCGTCGATATGTTGTTGCTCTGTATAGCGGCTTCGATAATGCCTTCGAGTCGGTGCTCTGCCTGGCGGAAGCTGGCAGACGAGCCTGCCATCTTGAGGTCTTGCCCCGAAGATTGCATCACCACCACGGCAATCAGGGTCAGGGGCACCAGAATGATCAGGGCTATGATCAGAGCCACACCGCTCTGGGATTTCATTTCCCTCCTCCTGCAATCACCGCTGGATTACGTAATGAGACGCTCGACTCCAATAGCAAACGACGATAACCATCGCCGTTACCCGGGACCTGAATATCGCCAACCTGATAGGTGTTGTTATTGACATAGCGACTGGAAACTTGTAACGAACGCACGAGCACAAAGACTCTAGCGGCGATGACTCGCCCCTCACTCCACTCCTGCCCTGTGACATTGTTGGTAGCGACATAGCGATCAATTTCGCCATCAGGGACTAAGCTGTCATCAACACCAAGCAATATTCTCATCTGTTCAATTCCTTCGGCCATTGCTCCACCAATTAATAAAGAACCACCCCCAGGCGTTAAATATCGCTTACGCAGCTCAGGGTTGCCATTTTTTGAATTAGGAGATAGGTAGTAAATAAAATGCTGATATTCCCACAACTGCGGGTTTATCATGGTGCCGGGGATGGCCTCCCCCTTTTTGAATAGGTAGGCTGACTGTGTTGTAGTTGCAAGATAAAAGCGTGTAGTCACTAGATCTTTAGATTCCAAAGAGTTTCCAACTAATCGCTTGATACTCACAACGTCTGAATTGGCTATACGGTCACCGACATCAATGCAGTCGAGCCCCCCTCCTATCACGGTTCTATTTCCATCTATATGCGCAACCCAGAATGAACGTAGTGAACCTGTACTAGTTGGAAAACTGCCACGATCTAAGTCATCTAAACAATCTTTTGCTACAGTAGTCCCGCTACTTAAGGTTATCCCCAAGTCTTTAGTCATTGGAGACCCCGTATAATCCCCCCAGAAGCCGGCCCATTTCAGATCCTGGGTGAGCAGACGCATGGCGATACGGCCATTTTCCTGCAACTCACTCTGATCAAAAGCATCTTCGGTGGTGGCGCGGGAAGCCACGAAGATGCTCAAGCCGCCACCGACCAGAAATACGCCGATCAACATGGCAATCAACCATTCAATCAGGGTGAAACCGCGGGCATTCATAGTGTGGTCGTCAGTACGAACTGACGCCTCTGTCTGTCTGCCGCATTGCCCAACCCACAACTGTTGCGCACCGCGGCCACTGCAACGGCACCATCGGACAAAGACTCCCGCCCCTGCCAGAAGATCCCTATGGTCAAACTGTTGTTGGCGCCACGAATCACGCAGCCGACCGGAGATTGCAGAGGTGACGCGGCACCGGATACTGCGGTTCCCAGCAGGGACTGCTGCCAGTAGAAGAGGTCCAGTGCCTGCCGCTCTGTCCTGCTGCAATCCGACATGGTGCCATTGTTGTTGGCACAGCTCGGCATATCCAGGATCGCGTTGCCGGATACCACTGTCGTTCCCTGACCAGCCCAGCTGTCTTTGTTGATCCTGGCGCGTTCCACCAGATCATTGGCCAGCCAGTTGGCGATGGTGCGCTGACGCGCTTCGTAGCTGGAAAACTTGGCGGTAACCTGCATGGCAACCAATCCCAGCAAGCCGAAGGAGAGCACCACGGCCGCAATCAGCACCTCCAGCAGGCTGAATCCCCTTATGTGTCGATGGCGCAGTGGTTTCATCGCCTAGTCCCAGCAAGCATTGTTGACGGTATCCCCGAGCCGGGTGGCACTCCGGGTGCCATCCTGGTCGATGGAGAAAATGATGCAGTCGCTGTCTGACCCCTGTGCACCAGAGGCCGTGGCAAACAGGATGTATGTATTGACCCCGGCCGAGATGACCAGGTGATAGAAGCCGGATTCGGAGTTCTCCGAGATATTCAAGTCGGCTGCGGATGAGGTATACCGATTGAAATCCATAAAATAGGTTTCTTGTCTGTTGGCGGCGTCCAACAGCATTTTTTTGGCATCAATTCGGTGGCTGGACAGCAGGTAACGCTGATAGGAGGGATAGGCAATAGTGCCAAGAATCGCCACGATTGCGACGACTATCATCAATTCGATGAGGGAAAAGCCTCGATAGAACCCAATCATGTCCCATCCTTAGGTGACTGGTAGTCCTGACAGTCTAATGCCGGATTGGTCGCAACGACAAATCCGGCATCAGGAACATAACTCTTTATTCTCAGGCCATCCTGGCCACATTCAAATAATTCTAAGCTCGGGCGGCACTTCAAACACCACATTCTCTTCTCGGCCAGGATGCTCGGTCACTATCTTGCCTCCCAGCTCGCGCAGACGAGCAATGACATTCTGAACCAGCACATCGGGGGCTGACGCACCCGCCGTGACCCCGATACGGACAACCCCGTCCAGCCATTGCGGCTCAATCATGGAGGCATCGTCGATGAGGTAGGCCTTGGCGCCCACCTTCTCGGCCAGCTCCCGCAGACGGTTGGAGTTGGAAGAGTTGCGCGACCCCACCACCAGCATGGCGTCCACCAGCCCGGCCATCTCCCGCACCGCATCCTGGCGGTTCTGGGTGGCATAGCAGATGTCATCCTTGCGCGGCCCCTGGATCTTGGGGAAGTGCGCACGCAACGCATCGATGACATCCGAGGTCTCGTCCACGCTCAGGGTGGTCTGGGTGACGAAACAGAGATCGTCCGGGTTCTTCACTTTGAGTTTGGCCACATCTTCCGGCGTCTCCACCAGATACATGCCCCCCTCACTGTTCTCGTACTGTCCCATGGTGCCGATCACCTCGGGGTGGCCGGCATGGCCGATGAGCACGGCTTCGGAGCCCTTGCGACTGGCGCGATGGACCTCCATGTGCACCTTGGTCACCAGCGGACAGGTGGCATCGAACACCTTGAGGGCGCGGGATTTGGCCATCTCGCGCACGACCTTGGCGACACCGTGGGCAGAGAAGATGACGATGCTGTCATCCGGCACCTCATCCAGCTCCTCCACGAAGACGGCGCCCGCCTCCTTGAGCTTGTTCACCACGTAGCGGTTGTGCACCACCTCATGGCGGACATAGATGGGGGCACCGAACTTCTCCAGCGCGCTCTCGACGATGCTGATGGCCCGGTCGACACCGGCACAGAAGCCACGGGGGTTAGCCAGCAGAATATCCATCAGTGCACCTTCTCCTCGTCATCAACTCCCAGGATCTCCACCTCGAAGGTGACGGTGTGACCGGCCAGGGGGTGGTTGAAATCGACCGTAACCGACATCCCTTCCACCGCCCGGATGATCCCGGGCAGTTCGCTGCCGTTGGGCTGGTCAAACAGAATGATGGTACCCACCTTGGGCTCAACTTCGTTACCGAATTTGGCGCGATCGAGATGGTAGATGTTGTCGGGATTGGAAAGGCCGAACGCCTCTTCCGGCGCCAGGGTAAAGCTCTTGCTCTCCCCTTCGCGCAGCCCCAGCAGGCATTGCTCGAAGCTCGGCGTCAGGCTGCCGTCTCCCATCCGCAGACGGGCAGGCTTGCCGTGCAGCGCCGTGCTGTCGGCCACCGAGCCATCTTCCAGTTTGATAGAGAAATGGAACAGCACGCTGCTGTCCGCAACAATTAGCTGGCTCATGAGGTCGCGTCCTGTTTTTTCTCGCCACGGAAGCCGTCCAGCACGATCATGGCGGCACCGATGAAGATGAAGCTGTCAGCCAGGTTGAACGCCGGCCAATGGGCGCGCTGCCAATAGAAGTCGAGGAAGTCGACCACATGACCCAGCACCAGCCGGTCAAACACGTTGCCGAGCGCCCCGCCGATGATCAGGCTGTAGGCGATACCGCTCCAGCGCTGGGTGACCGACTGCTTGCGCAGCCAGTGGATCAGCAGGCCGCAGATGGCGAACGCCAGCACGGCGAAGAACCAGCGCTGCCAGCCCCCCTGATCCGCCAGGAAGCTGAAAGCAGCGCCCTTGTTGTAGACATGGACCAGGTTGAAGAAGGGGGTGATCTCCACCCCCGGGTAGCCAAACGGCAGCAGTTTGACCACGGCGAGCTTGCTCGCCTGGTCCAGTACGAAGGCCAGCACTGCCAGCCACAGCCAACGCAGGCCGCTTTTATGTTGAGTCATGTTCATCAGGCAAATTGACGCGTTTCGCCGTCACCCTCGACGTTGGTGACGCAGCGGCCACAGATCTCTTCGTGACCCGCAATGGTGCCCACGTCTTCCACATGGTGCCAGCAGCGGTCGCACTTGGCGGCGGCAGACTGGGCCACGCAGAGCCACAGGTCATCGCGCTCGGTCGCCACCGCGTCTGCCGGTGCGGCATCGACGCTGACCACCCTGGCCTTGGAGGTGAGCAGCACGAAGCGCAGCTCATCGGCCAGGGCATTCAGACGCGCGGCCAGCTCAGGCTTGGCGAACAGAGTCAGCTCGGCCTGCAGAGAACCGCCGATGCGCTTCTCGCCACGAGCCACTTCCAGCGCCTTGTTCACTTCACCGCGCACGGCGAGGATCTCGGCCCAGAACTCGTCGTTCAGCACTTCGCCCGCTTCCAGCCCGAACAGGCCGTCGTACCACTCCTCGGTGAAAACGAATTCGCCACGCTCACCTGGCAGCAGAGCCCAGATCTCGTCGGCGGTGAAGCTCATGATGGGCGCCATCCAGCGCACCATGGCCTCGGCGATATGATAGAGGGCAGTCTGGCAGGAGCGACGGGCCAGGCTGTCAGCCTTGGCGGTGTACTGACGGTCCTTGATGACGTCCAGATAGAAGGAACCCATCTCGATGGAGCAGAACTGCATCAGCTTCTGGGTCACGCCGTGGAAGTTGTACTCGTCGAACGCTGCCACGATCTCGGCCTGTACCGCCTTGGCACGGCCCACGGCCCAGCGATCCACCACCACCATGTCGGCAGGTGCCACCATGTCGGTCGCTGGATTGAAGCCGTTCAGGTTGGCCAGCAGGAAGCGGGCGGTGTTGCGAATACGACGATAGGCGTCGGCCGAGCGCTTGAGGATCTCGTCGGAGACGGTCATCTCGCCGGTGTAGTCGGTGCTGGCGACCCACAGACGCAGGATGTCGGCCCCCAGCTTGTTCATCACGTCCTGCGGGCTGACCACGTTGCCGATGGACTTGGACATCTTGCGGCCCTGACCATCCACGGTGAAGCCGTGAGTCAGCACCTGGTTGTAGGGGGCCTTGTCTTTCATGGCGACGCCGATCATCAAGGAGGACATGAACCAGCCACGGTGCTGGTCAGAGCCTTCCAGATACATGTCGGCCGGCTTGCCGTTGAACTCGGGACGGGCGTCCACCACGGAGGCGTGGGTAGAACCGGAGTCAAACCAGACGTCCAAGGTGTCGGGCACCTTCTCGTAGTTGTCGGCATCGGCGCCCAGCAGCTCGGCCTTGTCCAGATCCCACCAGGCCTGGATGCCGGACTGCTCGACCCGCTTGGCTACCTCTTCCATCAGGCGCACGGAATCCGGGTGCAGCGCCTGGGTATCCTTGTGAACGAACAGGGAGATGGGCACACCCCAGGTACGCTGACGGGAGATACACCAGTCCGGACGGTTCTCGACCATCGCCTGGATGCGGTTCTTGCCCCAGGCCGGCACCCAGCCGCTCTGACCGTGCTGGGCAATGCCCTCTTTCTCGATACGCTCGATCTCTTCCAGAGCACGCTTGCGCAGACCCTTCTGCTCCATGCTGATGAACCACTGGGGGGTGGCACGGAAGATGATCGGGGTCTTGTGACGCCAGCAGTGCGGATAGGAGTGGTTGAACACCTTGTGGTGCAGCAGGGCGCCGCGCTCCGTCAGCACCTCGACAACCGCTGCGTTGGCCTTGAACACGTGCTGGCCGGCAAACAGTTCGGTATCCGGCAGATAGACGCCGTTGCTGCCAACCGGGTTGGCCACTTCCAGACCGTACTTCTGACCGACTACGAAGTCTTCCTGACCGTGGCCAGGGGCGGTGTGCACCGCGCCGGTACCGGCGTCCAGGGTGACGTGATCACCCAGCACCACAGGCACGTCGAAGCTGTAGAAGGGGTGGTTGAAGCGCAGCAGCTCGAGTGCGGCACCCTTGGCGTAACCCAGGTTGTGGAAGTGCTCGATGCCTGCGCGATCCATCACATCCTTCACCAGCTCAGCGGCCAGGATCAGACGCTCGGGATGCTCGCCCTCCACCTGCACCAGGGCGTAGTCCAGATCGGCGTGCATGGCGATGGCGCGGTTGGCCGGCAGGGTCCAGGGGGTGGTGGTCCAGATCACGGCAGAGATCACGCCCTTGCCGGTGTGGCCTTCGGCGCAATCAAACTTGGCGGCGACGGCAGCCTCGTCGACGGCCTTGAAGCGCACGTCGATGGAGGGGGAGTTCTTGTCGTAGTACTCCACTTCGGCCTCAGCCAGCGCGGAGCCGCAGTCGGTACACCAGTGCACCGGCTTGGAGCCTTTGTGCAGGTGGCCGTTTTCAACGATCTTGGCCATGGAGCGGATGATGTTGGCTTCGGTGCCAAAATCCATCGTCAGGTAGGGGTGTTCCCAGTCACCCAGCACGCCCAGACGGATGAAGTCGGTCTTCTGCGCTTCGATCTGGGTTTTGGCGTATTTGCGGCACTCGGCGCGGAACTCGGCGGCGGAAACCTTCTCGCCCGGCTTGCCGACCATGCCTTCCACTTTCAGCTCGATAGGCAGACCGTGGCAATCCCAGCCCGGTACATAGGGGGAATCGAAGCCAGAAAGGCCTTTGGACTTGATGATGATGTCTTTGAGGATCTTGTTGACCGAGTGACCGATGTGAATGCTGCCGTTCGCATAGGGGGGGCCATCGTGCAGAATGAAAGAAGGCTTGCCCGCTTTGGCGCGGCGAATGGCGCCGTAAAGATCCTGATCGTACCAACGTTTCAGCATGTTGGGTTCGCGTTTGGCCAGATCGCCACGCATCGGAAACTCGGTTTCCGGCAGATTCAGGGTGTGTTTATAGTCGCTCATCAGTCCTGGGTTCCCTTCTTTTCTAAAAGAGTGCTGGGTAAATGAAAATGTGGCAGCCCGAACCAGGCTCGGGCCGCCAGGGCATCTCGTTCGATCTGCTCTTTCAAGGCGGTGAAAGAGTCAAATTTCTGCTCTTCGCGCAGCTTGTGGCGAAGCAGCACCTTGACCTGCTGACCATATAGATCACCAGAAAAATCAAATAGATGTACTTCCAATCTGGCTTGTGTACCGCTCAAGGTCGGACGTACACCCACATTGGCGACGCCGGGGAAAGTCTTGCCGGAACATATCACTTCCACCGCAAACACGCCACCGACCGGGACAACCTGGCGTTTGAGGGCCAGATTCGCGGTGGGAAAACCTATGGTGCGCCCCAGCTTGTCGCCATGGGCCACCCGGCCGCTGATGGCATAGGGGCGACCGAGCATCAGCTCCACCTCCGCCATGCGGCCCGCTTTCAGGGCCTCGCGCACCAGGGTGCTGCTGACCCGCTGGCGGGAAAGCTGGAAACTCTGGGTGCTGATCACCTCGAACCCGAAGCGCTGGCCCGCCGCCTCCAGCAGGTGGAAGTCCCCTTCCCGCCCCTTGCCGAAGCGAAAATCGTCGCCGACCACCAGATAGTGCACGCCGAGTTTCTCCACCAGCAGTTGCTCGATGAAGGTGCTGGCTGCCTGCTCGGCAAAACGATGGGTGAAACGCACGCAGAGCATGCGATCGATCTGCATTCCCTTGAGGGCTTCGTACTTCTCCCGCCAGCGGCTGAGGCGGGCGGGCGCGGCACTGCCCGCAAACAGCTCCAGCGGCTGGGGTTCGAACAACATGACGCAGGCCGGCAGGCCAAGTTGGGCGGCCTTCTCCTGCAAACGGGCCAACACCGCGTGGTGCCCCTGATGAACCCCATCGAAGTTGCCTATGGTCAATACACAGCCCCGGTGACGGGGCTTGATATTGTGAATGCCGCGAATAAGCTCCATCAGTGCCTTGTGCGTTGCTGCCATGGAAATCGGCGGATTATATATCAGGCAGCAGGCAGGGTCAGCCCTGCCGTTGGCCCGATTTAGCCATCCCGCTCGCTTCTCGGACTCGGCCAGGAGCATCGCACCTCGTTGGCGGACCAACCCGACAGCCCCTGAGACCGCTCCCCTATCTCCCCTGTACTGTCCCCCTCCCTTGCAGCTGGCTCCTTATTGCTGACCGGCTCTCAGGTGCCGTGGCCGGATCCCCAATGCCAAGAGGACAATGCCATACAACGCTCCGCCCAGGCAGAGCAGCAGGGTCAACTCCAGGCTGGCCTTGCCCATGCTCCAGGCCCCCCATTGGGCGAGATCCGGTGACAGATAGGCCAGAAGCCCCCCCATCAAGACCGTTGCCGCCAAGAGCTTGAGGCAGAACAGCCCGGTGTTGCGGGAAGGGCGATAAACATCCTGCTGATAGAGCCCCTTGAACAGCAGTACGGCGTTCAGGGTGCCGGAGCAGGCGGTGGCCAGCGCCAGCCCCACGTAGCCGAGCGGATAGATGAAGATGAGGTTGCACACCATGTTGGCAACCATGGCCATGATGCCGATACGCACCGGCGTCCTGGTATCCTGGCGGGCGTAATAACCGGGGGCCAGCACCTTGATGAGCATCAAGGAGAGCAGCCCCGTAGTGGAGGCCAGCAGGCTGGCACTCGACATGCTAACCTCGTGCAGACCGAACTCACCGCGCATGAAAAGCACCCGCAGTATGGGCTCGCGCAGCACGGCGATACCGACCATGGCTGGCAAGCCGAGCAGCATCACCATGCGCACCCCCCAATCCATGGTGCGAGAGAAATCCGCCGGATCCGCATCCACGTGTTTTCTGGCCAGGGCAGGCAGGATCACCGTGCTGATGGCCACCGCAAAGAGGCCAAGGGGAAACTCCAGCAACCTGTCCGAGTAATAGAGATAGCTGATGGCACCGGTAGCCAGAAACGAGGCCAGCATGGTGTTGATCAGCAGGTTGATCTGGCTGACCGACACACCGAACAGGGCCGGGATCATCAGGGTACGGATCTTCACCACCCCGGGATGGTGCCAACCCCACTTGGGCCAGACCAGCATGTTGAGCTGGCGCAGAAAAGGGTACTGGAACAAAAACTGGACCAGACCGCCGAGGAAGACACCGATCGCCAGGGAGATCTCGGGGCGCTCCATCAAGGGCGCTATCCACCAGGCCGCTGCAATCATGGTGATGTTGAGGAACACCGGCGTGAAGGAGGACACGGCAAAACGGCCAAAGGTATTGAGAATGGCCCCCGCCATGGCGGTGAAGGTGATGAACCAGAGATAGGGGAAGGTGATCTTGAGCATCAGACTGGCCAACTCGAACTTCTCCGCCGCCGGTCCGCCGTGCAGCCAGTCCCAGAACCAGCCCCAGCCAAAGAGGGCCGTCAGGACACTGGAACCCAGCACCCCGAGCAAGGTGACCACGGTGACGATGCCACCCAGGGTGCCCGCCACCGCCGCCAGCAACTCGCGAACCGCCTGCTCGTCACCGTTTTTCTTGTACTCCGTCATCACGGGCACGAAGGCCTGGTTGAATGCCCCTTCGGCAAAGAGCCGGCGCAAGAAGTTGGGAATGCGATTGGCGAAGAAGAAGACGTCTGCGGCCACCCCGGCACCGAGCAAATTGGCGATGACCACATCGCGCACCAAGCCCATCACACGGGATGCCAGCGTCATTCCGGACACAATCATGCCGGATTTGATCAATTTCTTACTCAAGACGAGGCCTCTGGAACTGTCGGAAAGAAAAGAATGCTGTTAGAATCGGCCGACAGTTTAACCGTCTCCCATCTGACACACCACCGGGGGGCGGTGTTTATTTGCACAAATCATTTGACAATATGTGGTTGGGAAGGCATATTTCCGGGCCTTTTCAATACACTCGCTAAGACAGTTTTAGGAGTTTTACCTTGGCTAACATCAAATCTGCTAAGAAGCGTGCTCTTCAGTCAGAGAAACGTCGTCAGCACAACGCCAGCCGTCGTTCCATGACCCGTACCTACCTGAAGAAAGTGATCGCTGCCATCGCCTCTGGTGACAAGGCTGCTGCCACTGCCGCTTTCGCTGTTGCTCAGCCGATCATGGATCGTATGGCGACCAAAGGCCTGATCCACAAGAACAAAGCTGCTCGTCACAAGAGCCGCCTGTCTGCCCAGATCAAAGCCATGGCTTAATCAGCATCTGCTGATGAAAGCTGAAAAAACCGGCCTAGTGCCGGTTTTTTATTTGGGGTCGCTACAGTACAGTCTGTGCAACAATCCGATCATCTCGCGCACCTCATGGCTGCGCAGGGAGTAATAGACCGTCTGGGCTTCCTTCCTCGTCGCCACCAGCTCATCCCGGCGCAACACCGCCAGATGCTGCGACATGGCTGACTGGCTCAATCCCAAGACCTCGTTCAGCTCGCCGACCGACAGCTCCCTATCTAGTAACTGGCACAAGATAAACAGCCGTCGCTCATTGGCCAATGCCTTGAGCAGGGTGACGGCACGCCCGGCATTCGCTTCCATCTCTTCCAATCGCATCTCACCCTCCTCTTCCAAGACTGGCATCATAGCGCCGTCACCCTCGATTTAAAACGAGAGGCTTGCCGGCTGAATGGCCGTGAAATCCTCCTGCCCCGCAAAGAGGAAGGAGAAATCACTTTCGCATACCCGCTTGACCGCAGGATGTTGGATCATCCGCTCGGCAAAGATGACGTAATACTCCTCCATCAGATCCTGGGTTTCACCCAGCAGCATCACCTCCTCCCCCTCCAGGATCTCCTCCCGATAGATGGTCGGAGCCATGAAGATGCCCTGGTTGAAGAAGCCGAACGCCTTCATCAGCGCCGCATCGTCGAATTCTCCCAGAATGCTGGGGGAAATTCCCTGCTGCTCGAACCACTGGGTCAGTTGACGGCCCATGGCGGTGCGACGGCCCGGGATGAGCAGCTTGCGCTCTTCCAGACAGGCAGGGAAAGGCTGGGAGGGCAGAGGCGCCTTGCAGAAGAAACTGACGCCGCATCCCCCCAGACGCTTGGACAGCAACCCGGCATGCTGGCTGGAGTCCACCGGGCAATCAGAGAGGATCATGTCGAGCTTGTGCTCGCTCAACTGCTCCAGGAGAAGTTCATGGGTCGACTCGAAGCAGCGCAGGTGAATGGAACCATCATTGGGGATCACGGAGAGCAGCACCCGGCTGGCAAGACGCTTGGAGAGTGCATCGGCGATGCCGACGTCGAACAGGATCTGGCTCTCCTTGCGGTAATTGACGATATCCAGCATCTCGTAGGAGAGGCTGAACATCTTGTCCGCATAGCGAAACACCAGTTGGCCAAGCTCGGTGGCCTCAAGGGAGCGCCCCTTTCTGATCAGCAACTTGCCGCCAAGACGCTGCTCAAGCAGTTTGATCTGACCGGTCACGGTCTGTGGGGTCAAAAAGAGGGCTTCCGCCGCCTGCGTGACGGAGCCCTTCTTCTGAGTCATCCAAAAATAGTAGAGATGGTTGTAGTTAAGGTGTGACATCCGATGGGGTTCCCGCGCCAGGCGGGCTCCGGTAGCAGCTGAGTTCAACCGCCAGAATGTCATACATGTCGCTGATCGAGTCAACCTTGTTCGCGTCGAACTGTGCCTGCAGATGGGCCTTGAGACGACCGGCATCCGGCATTCGCTCGGTGCAGTAGCGCTTGTTGGACAGCTTGACTCGCTCGCCGGCACGACTGCTCAGTGCCCGTTCGGCGAAGGTCTCTCCGAACCGGGCTTTTACCTGTGAGTCCCCCAGCATGAGTGCGCTGTCGACCACCCCGTTGAGATAGGCAGAACAACTTGCCGAGGAGGCATCCCGCTGACAATCAACCAGGCTATCTGCCCAGAGTGCAGGGCTCGCCAGCATGACTAACCATCCTAGTTTTCTCATAACCCCTCCGTACTTTGATTCGCCTCCCGATTGGGCAGCGATAGCCGCAGGGCGATGTAACCGATCACGGCCGCGAGTGTGGAACCTGCCAAGATCCCGAGGCGCGAGTAGCTGCCGTAGTCCAGTCCGCCATGCTCGAATGCCAGCGATGCGATAAACATCGACATGGTGAAGCCGATGCCACACAGGATGCTGACGGCAAAGATCTGTCTGAAGTTCACTCCTTGCGGCAATTGGGCAATGCCTGATTTCACAGCCAGCCAGCTGATGGTGAAAATCCCGAGCGGCTTGCCGACGAAGAGCCCCAGGATGATCCCCATGGGGAGCGGATTGAGCAGAGCCGAGAAGTAGATCCCCTCCAGCGATACCCCGGCGTTGGCGAAAGCGAACAGCGGCAGGATCAGGAAGGCACTCCAGGGGTGCAGCACATGCTCCAGATGCTTGAGTGGCGATGCGTAACGCTTGCCGTTGAGGGGGATCATGAAGCCCACGATGACCCCCGCCAGGGTCGCATGGACACCGGACTTGAGCACGGCAACCCAGAGCACCAGGCCGACCAGCATATAGAGTCCAATCCTGTCCTCACCACGGCGATTCATCCAGAGCAAGGTCAGGGTGGCCACCACACCTATCGCCAGCGCAGTCAGCGACAGTTGCTGGGTGTAGAAGAGGGCAATGATGATGATGACCCCCAGATCGTCCATGATAGCCAGCGCCAGCAAGAAGACCTTGAGGCTGGTCGGTACCCGCTTGCCCAGCAGCGCCATGACTCCGAGAGCGAAGGCGATGTCGGTGGCGGCCGGAATCGCCCAGCCAGCACGGGTAGCCTCGTCTCCGTAGTTGAAGAAGCTATAGATGAGGGCCGGTGCCAACATACCCCCCACGGCAGCAATGGCCGGGAAGGTTGCCTGCACCCGGGAGGAAAGCGCTCCCTCCAGCATCTCTCGCTTCACCTCGAGACCCACCAGCAGGAAGAAGATCGCCATGAAGCCATCATTGATCCAGAGCAGCAGCGGCTTGTTGATGTCGAGAGCCGCGATGCGAACCTGCACCTCGGTATTGAGGAAGCTCTGATAGTGTTGCGCCAGCACCGAATTGGCCAGGCCGATGGCAAGCAGGGCGGCCAGGATCAGAATGATCCCGGAAGCGGACTCCAGTTTGAGAAAACGCTTGAATACATCGCTCATATCTAACTACCCATAAGATTCCATTTTTTCAGTCTAGGGCCCGAGTAGCTCAATGAAAAATCGTTTCTAACGGCCGATAACAACGAAAAAACCGAAAGCAAAACGGATATTGCCTGCTATAGGCAGGTTTTTTCCCCTTTTCAGGAGCCGTCTCCCAGCCCGAAAATTGCATATTAATTCACAAAAATGCAAAAAGGCACCCGCAGGTGCCTCTAATTGCTGAGTGTAGATTCATCGTCACCTGAGAGACGGGGCTCGCCCCGTACTCATAACCTACTCAAATGGCGACAGGCGCCTTGATCCCTGGATGGGGATCATAGCCCTGGATCTCGAAATCCTCGAATCTGTAATCGAAGATGGAGTCAGGTTTGCGCTTGATCACCAGTTGCGGCAAAGGGCGCGGCTCGCGGGTGAGTTGCAGTGCCGTCTGCTCCATGTGGTTGGAATAGAGGTGCACATCGCCACCGGTCCAGACAAAGTCCCCCACTTCCAGATCGCACTGCTGCGCCATCATGTGGGTCAGCAACGCATAGCTGGCAATGTTGAACGGCAGGCCAAGGAAGACATCACAACTGCGCTGGTAGAGCTGGCAGGAGAGCTTGCCATCCGCCACATAGAACTGGAAGAAGGCGTGGCAGGGTGCCAACGCCATTTTGTCCAGCTCGCCCACGTTCCAGGCGGAGACGATGATGCGACGGGAATCCGGGTTGTGCTTGATGTCGTCCACCGCCTTCTGGATCTGGTCGATGACAGACCCATCGGCCGCCGGCCAGGAGCGCCACTGGGCACCATAGACAGGCCCCAGATCACCGTGCTCGTCGGCCCACTCGTCCCAGATGCTGACACCGTGCTCTTTCAGATAGGCGGTGTTGGTATCGCCGTTGAGGAACCAGAGCAGCTCGTAAATGATGGAGCGCAGGTGGCACTTCTTGGTGGTCACCAGCGGGAATCCCTCGGCCAGGTTGAAGCGCATCTGATGACCGAACAGGGAGACGGTCCCGGTCCCGGTGCGATCGGATTTGACGGTCCCTTCATCCAGAATTTTCTGCATCAGGTCGAGATAGGCACGCATTACTTCGCCTCCTTGGGTGCATTGCCGAACAGACGGGGCTGCTTGTAGGCGGCCCAGACCATGAGCGCACCCGCCACTATCATCGGGGTAGAGAGGATCTGGCCCATGCTGATCTCGTTGAAGTAGAGACCCAGCTGGCTGTCAGGCTGACGAACAAACTCCACCAGGAAGCGGAACAGACCGTAGAACAGCAGGAACATCCCGGAAATGGCGCCACGGGGTGGGTGCTTGCGCCAGAACAGGTTCAGGATGATGAAGAGCACCACACCTTCCAGCGCGAACTGGTAAAGCTGGGACGGGTGACGCGGCTCGGGGCCCGCCTCGGGGAAGATGATGGCCCAGGGGACATCGGTCACCCGACCCCACAGCTCGCCGTTCATGAAGTTGCCGATGCGGCCGACGCCGAGGCCGAACGGAATCAGCGGCGCCACGAAATCCGCCACGGTGAAGAAGTGGCGCTGGGTTTTGTGGGCAAACCAGATCATGGCGGTGATCACCCCGATGAGGCCACCGTGGAACGACATGCCACCGGTCCATATCTTGAACAGATAGGTCGGGTCTGCGAGGAAGAGATCGAAGTTATAGAACAGCACGTAACCGATGCGCCCTCCCAGGATCACCCCAAGGAAGCCGTAGAACAGCAGGTCGGATACCTCGTTGCGGGTCCAGCCGCTGTTGGGTGCATCGGCGCGGCGACCTGCCAGCCACATGGCGAAGGCAAAACCGAACAGGTACATGAGACCATACCAGCGTACCGATAATGGTCCCAAACTGAATGCTACGGGATCAATCTGCGAGAAAACCCAATATCCGTCGTGCTGCATAGGCGGCCCCAATCATAAGAAAAGCCGCATTCTCCGATCATTCTTACGCAGTAACAAGGTGGAATATCAATCGGGCAGCCTGACCTTGTGCCCAGCCCGCAGCAATCCGCCCAGACCGTGCTCTTCCAGATATCGGGCAAACAGGCCCCGCAGCACGTGAGGATTGTCATGCTTGAGACCATCCGCCATCAGCGCCTTCAACTCGCCAAGGTCGGATTGCCGCAGCACGTATTTGATACGGGAGATGTTGTGGGTATTCATGCTGAAACGACGATAGCCCATGGCCAGCAGCAGCAGCACTCCGACCGGATCGCCAGCCAGCTCGCCACAAACAGAGACCGGCTTGTGATAGCGCCGGGAGGCATCGACCAACAGTTGCAAAGCGCGGATCACCGCGGGATGGAAGGCATCGTAGATGCTGGCGACACGGGCATTGTTGCGATCCACCGCCAGCAGGTACTGGGTCAGGTCGTTGCTGCCCACCGACCAGAAGTCGATGAGCGGCGCCATCTCCGGCAGGATGTACAGCGCGGAGGGGACTTCTATCATCACCCCGAGACTGGGGTAGCGGATCACCGCATCGCGGCTGGCCGCTTCTTCCGACACCTCGCGCCACGCCTGATCCAGCAGACGACGGGAGGCCTTGATTTCACTGACGCTGCTGATCATCGGCAGCATGATGGCCAGATTGTCCAGCCCTTCGCTGGCCCGCAACATGGCCTTGAGCTGAACCAGGAAGAGTTCGGGGTGATCCAGGGTGAGCCGGATCCCCCGCCAACCAAGGAAGGGATTTTCCTCCACGATGGGGAAATAGGGCAGTTGCTTGTCCCCCCCCACGTCCAGAGTCCGCATGCAAACCGGGCGATCCCGATAGGTTTCCAGGATCCCGCGATAGCGGGCAGTCTGCTCCCACTCCGAAGGGAAGCTGTCCTGCAGCATGAAGGGGATCTCGGTGCGATAGAGCCCGACCCCGTCCGCCAGATGATTGAGGGAGATCTCGGTATCCGCACTCAGCCCTGCGTTGAGCAGCAGAGAGACCTTGGTGCCGTCGGCAGTCTCGGAGGGCTGGCTGTCGACGCTACGCACCAGGGTGTCGAGTGCCCGCTCCTCACTCAGCAGTTGCCGGTACTCGGTCAGGATCACCTGGTTGGGTTCGATGAAGAGATCGCCGCTGTAGCCATCGATGACCAGAGTGCGACCGCCGATGTCACCGAGGGGCAGATCCACCCCCATGATGGCCGCCACCCCCATGGCACGGGCCAGGATGGCGGCATGGGAGTTGGTCCCGCCCTTGAGCGACACCACACCGCTCAGAAATTCCCTCGGGATCTCCGCAAGGATGGTGGCCGTCACTTCATCGGCGACCAGCACCACGGGTTCGCCGATGGTAAGCTGCTCGGGTTCGTCCTGCACCAGCCGGCTGATGAGCCGCTGGGCGATGTCTTTCACATCGGTGGAGCGCTCCCGCAGATAGGGATCCTTCATCCCCTTGAACTGCTCTATCAGCCGATCGCTGATGAGTTTGACCGCCGAGATCGCCGTCCAGTGTTCCTTGCTGACCTTGTTGCGGATGGGTTTGATGTAGCCGGGATCGTTAAGCAGGTGCAGATAGATGTCGAAGATGGCGACCGAGTCCTGGCTGTAGCTCTCGCGAAAGCGCAGTGCCAGGCTCTCCAGATCATGGCGCACTTCCTCCACCGCCAGCTCGAGACGGGCAAGCTGCTTGGCATGATCTTCATCCTTGCGCGGCGTGATGGTATTGAGCGCCTTGCGCGGACGCCACACCCAGGCCTTGGCGATGGCGATGCCACTCGCCCCGGCAATACCGCGCAGCGGCTTGCTCCAGTCGGTCTTCTGCAGCCACCCCTTGGCCTGGGCCTGGGCGATGCGGGCAGCCAGCTGAGCCGCCAGGGTGACCATGAAGGACTCCTCCCCCTCATCGAAGAGGCGGCTCTCCTTCTGCTGCACGACCAGAATCCCCACCACCTGACGCTGATGCATGATGGGAGCGCCGAGGAAGGAGCGAAACGCCTCTTCCGCCACATCGGGCAGGAACTTGAAACTGGGGTGAGAGGGGGCATCGGCCAGGTTGATCAGCTCTTCACGCTGACCCACCAGGCCGACGATACCCTGCTCGAACGGCAGGGTGGCCTTGCCCACGGCCGATTCGGCCAGACCATCGGTCGCAGCCAGTCGATAGCGGCGCATGTCCGGCTCGGCCACATAGACGGAGCAGCAGTCCACCGTCATGGCGAGCCGGGTCTGGCTCACCAATGCTTGCAAGGCCTGTTCGAGGGTGTTGGCCTCGGCCATGCTTTCCACGATGCGTCTGAGTTCCGTCAGCAACTAGTTGTGCTCCTTAACGCGAGCGGTTGCGCCGCCCATCTTTTCGGTTAGCCTGCACCACGGGGACTGGCATGGCCAGCGGGGCAAACTCCTTCATCACCCGGCGGTAAACCTCCCGCTTGAAGGAGACGACCTGACGAACCGGGTACCAGAAGCTGACCCAACGCCAATCATCAAATTCCGGGTGACCATGACAGCCAAACTGGATCCTGGCCTCTTTGCCAGGATCGAGCTGCAACAAAAACCATTTCTGCTTCTGGCCAATACAGACCGGTGAACTGTCCCAGCGGACGAGTCGTTTGGGTAAGCGATACTTCAGCCAGTTGCGACTGGTCGCCAGTATGGTCACATCGTCCTGCTTGAGGCCTATCTCCTCATACAGCTCACGATACATGGCCTGTTCCGGCGATTCACCATCATCAACCCCCCCCTGCGGAAACTGCCAGGAGTGCTGCCCATAGCGCTTAGCCCACAATACTTGTCCGTCACGGTTACAGATCACGATGCCGACATTGGGACGAAATCCGTCACCATCTATCACGTGATCACCTTATAAAGGCTGAATCTATAACGAGATTGTTCCACATTCACCCCGTGGCGGCAAACAGGGACTGTCATCTTCCATTCATGAATAACTTGGCATTTCAAGCAAAGTTATAAACAAATTGAAGGTTCATGCTAGGCAAGTTGCCCACCCAGACTGTGCATAAACCTGTGATCAAGCAGGTATATACAGTAGTTTTATACTGTGGCATTGCACGGAAGCATATCATACCCGATTCACTTAAAAACAAAATATACATTTAAATACATAAGGTTATAGTTTAATTGCTGGATCAAGATCCATGTCTTTTGCCTAAGAGGATCCAGCCTGTCAATTGTGAACAAGTTCGACTGCTCAAAGATCCACCAAGACGGATTTATCCACAGATATGGCGCATTATCTGCACCGAAATGGCGCTGAAAATCGGCGTACTCTCACATTTATTTCTGGTGCCACGCTTCCTTTCACCACTTTACGCCAGTTATCCAAGATTTCTGTGGATAACTGTGTGCAACAGCTCGCACAAACCCTTGGACAACTCGTTTATGCGGGGATCCGGCGGGCCAATATACTGGATAAATAAAGTAAAACCCTTTAAAATCATTTAGATATGTTGAATTTTGCCATCCATGTCTCCCTGTGTATAGTCGGGCGAGGATCGGTTACAAAATCAGCGATACCATGCAAGGATCCGTATTGCGATGTCTATTATCTCCAGAGGAGCCCTCATGCCCGCCAATCCCCAGTCAGAACAAGAGCTGCTCAGTCGAGCCTACGCCATGGCTGGCTTCACTCTGGCCCAGCTTGCCGCAACGGCGGGCATCCTCGTACCGCGGGATCTCAGACGTGACAAGGGTTGGACAGGGCAGTTGATCGAGTGGCAGCTGGGGGCCAGTGCAGGTAGCCGTCCCGAGCAGGATTTTCCGGATCTCGGTATCGAGCTCAAGACGATCCCCGTCGATCCTCAAGGGCGCCCGCTGGAAACCACCTTTGTCTGCGTGGCCCCCCTCATCGGAGTCAGCGGCCAGCGCTGGGAGGAGTCGAACGTGCGTAACAAGCTGTCTCGGGTGCTCTGGATCCCGGTGGAAGGCAGCCGCGACATCCCTGTCGGCGACCGTCGCGTCGGCATGCCGCTGCTGTGGAGCCCGAATGAAGAGGAAGAAATACTGCTGCGCCAGGACTGGGAAGAGCTGATGGACATGATAGTGCTGGGGGAAGTGGAGCAGATCAGCGCCCGCCACGGCCAGGTATTGCAGCTGCGCCCCAAGGCGGCCAACAGCAAGGCGCTGACCCGCGCCATCGGCCGCAATGGCCAACCCATCATGACGCTACCACGGGGCTTCTACCTCAAGATCGAGTTCACCCATCAACTCCTGCAGCGCCATTTTGCCCTCCCCCTTTGATCCTGTTTATCAACATCCTTGTCATAAAGTGATATAAAAATAACCAGTGCTACTTTCTTCGCAGCCAGTGACAAGGAGTCCATATGCCGATCAACAAGCAATTCCTCAAATCCCGTCCCGAGGTCAAGGTGACCTTTGCCGTCGAAAAGGAGGCCGCCGGTGATGCCGAGCAGGTCTTGCTGCTGGGTGAATTCAGCCAGTGGCAGCCCATTGAACTAAAGAGGATGAAAAACGGGGAGTTCAAGGCGACACTCAACCTGCCGACCGATGGCCCCAGCCATTTCGAGTATTGCTATCAGCTAGTGCAACCCGATGGTGAAACCCTTTATGACAACGACTGGGAGGCGGACGACTATGTGCCTGGCCCCTTCGGGCGTGACAACTCGGTGGTGCGGGTCAGCCAGCCCGGTTGAGCCAATACCCCGCACACGGATACAAAAAAGGCTCGCCATTGGCGAGCCTTTTCACTACCTGTCGAGCTTTTCGCCGACATACCGACACCAATTCGAATCGAATTAGTTGAGCTTCTCTTTGATACGAGCAGCTTTGCCGGACAGGTTGCGCAGGTAGTACAGTTTGGCGCGGCGAACATCACCACGACGCTTCAGTTCTACACTGTGGATCAGCGGAGAGTGAGTCTGGAATACACGCTCAACACCTTCGCCGTTGGAGATCTTGCGAACGGTGAAAGCAGAGTGCAGACCGCGGTTACGCTTGGCAATCACGATGCCTTCGAAAGCCTGCAGACGCTCTTTACCACCTTCTTTAACACGAACTTGAACACGTACGGTGTCGCCCTGGGCAAAAGCCGGGATGTCGGTACGCAGTTGCTCTTGTTCAAGCTGCTGAATAATCTTGCTCATTGTCTTTCCTTACCTAGGATAAACTGAAAACTCTACTTAACGCTGTCACGCACTTCGCGGACATACTCGGCAAGAAGTGATTCTTGCTCGTCAGTCAGAGCTAGGTTGTTAATAAGTTCCGGCCTTCTCTGCCAGGTTCGTCCGAGCGATTGCTTGAGTCGCCAGCGCCGAATCACTTCGTGATTGCCGCTTGTCAGCGCCTCGGGCACCGTCAGCCCATCCAACACCTCCGGCCGAGTATAGTGGGGATGATCCAGCAGCCCATCCGTGAAGGAGTCCTGCTCGGCACTGGCCTGATCACCCAAGACCCCCGGGACCAGACGCGAAACCGCATCGATCAGGGTCATGGCAGGCAACTCGCCACCACTTAACACGTAATCCCCGATAGACCACTCTTCGTCGACTTCGGTTTGTATCACGCGCTCATCGATACCTTCGTATCGACCGGCGACCAGAATCAGTTTCTGATTCGTCGCCAACTCGGTCACGCCCGCTTGAGTCAGCTTGCGTCCCTGAGGAGAGAGATAGATGACTTTCGCCCCGTCTCCCGCCGCTTGCTTGGCTGCATGAATGGCATCACGCAGCGGCTGAACCATCATCAACATCCCGGGCCCACCACCATAAGGACGATCATCGACCGTACGGTGTTTGTCGTGGGTGAAGTCCCGAGGGTTCCAGCACTCAATCTGCAGCAGGCCACTCTTGACGGCCCGACCCGTTACCCCGTGCTCGGTAATGGCTCGGAACATTTCCGGGAAGAGGCTAATCACCCCAATCCACATAAGAAACCTCCGGCACCCGTGTTAGCGCGGGAAACTAGAAACCAGGATCCCAATCAACTTCGATTGTTCGAGCAGTCAGATCAATATTCTTGATCACCTGCTCTTCCAGGAACGGTATCAACCGCTCCTTTGCACCAAAGGCATCTTTTACATTGGCCTCAACCACCAACACATCGTTGGAGCCGGTTTCCATCAATTCGGTCACCTTGCCCAGGTCGTATCCCTTGGTGGTTACCACGGTGCAACCAATGAGGTCACGCCAGTAGAACTCCCCTTCGGGCAACGCAGGCAACAGATCGGCGGGGACGCCAATCTCGACGTTGGTCAATGCCAGGGCATCCTCACGCACATCGATACCATCGAGTTTGCAGATCAGACCCTTGTTGTGACGCTTCCAGGATGACACCCGGATTTCACGCCACGCCCCGTTCTGATTGATCAGCCAGGGGTTGTAATCGAAAATCGCTTCGGCAACATCGGTGAAGGAGTTCACTTTAAGCCAGCCCTTGATCCCGTAAACGGTCCCCAGGGTGCCCAGAACTACAGGTTTTTCCACCTTAACTCCCTACCGTTTGGCTGATTAAGCAGCTTTGGCAGCGTCTTTGATCAGCTTGGCAACGCGGTCAGAAACAGCGGCACCAGTAGCAACCCAATGCTCGATACGAGCCAGGTCCAGGTTCAGCTTTTCAGCGTTACCAGCAGCAACCGGGTTGAAGAAACCGACGCGCTCGATGAAACGACCGTCACGGGCGTTACGGCTGTCAGCAACTACTACCTGGTAGAACGGACGCTTTTTCGCGCCACCACGTTGTAAACGAATGGTTACCATATCGTCCTCATAAACATCTAATGAACAAGGCCTGCAAATACGCAGACCCTAGCTTAAAATAAGCCGCGTAATTCTACTTGGATTCGTAATAATTGCAACCAAGCCAGCTATTTTTTGCGCAGGGATTGGCATGAAAAAGGCTCACCAGGGTGAACCTTTCTGCCTGACCAGCAGGAAAATCAGAACGGACCGCGACCGCCACCACCGAATCCGGGGGGCAGCATGTTCTTCATCTGGCCCATCATCTTGCGCATGCCGCCCTTGCCGGACATCTTCTTCATCATGCGCTGCATCTCGGTGAACTGCTTGAGCAGCTTGTTCACATCCTGGACCTGCATGCCGGAGCCCGCCGCGATGCGGCGCTTGCGGGAGCCCTTGATGAGATCGGGATGAGCACGCTCTTTCGGCGTCATGGAGCTGATAATGGCCTCCATCCGCACGGTGAGCTTGTCATCCATCTGATCCTTGATGTTGTCCGGCAGGCCGGACATGCCAGGCAGCTTGTCGAGCATCCCCATCATGCCACCCATGTTGCGCATCTGGGCCAGCTGCTCACGGAAGTCTTCCAGGTCAAAGCCCTTGCCGCTCTTGACCTTGCTGGCCAGCTTGGCGGCTTTCTCCTTGTCGACGTTGCGCTCCACCTCTTCGATGAGAGAGAGCACATCCCCCATGCCGAGGATGCGGGAGGCGAGACGATCCGGATGGAACGGCTCCAGCGCGTCGGTCTTCTCGCCCATACCGATGAACTTGACCGGCTTGCCGGTGATATGGCGAACCGACAGTGCGGCACCACCGCGGGCATCACCGTCTGCCTTGGTAAGGATCACACCGGTGAGCGGCAGCGCTTCGTTGAAGGCCTTGGCGGTATTGGCAGCATCCTGGCCTGTCATGGCATCCACCACGAACAGGGTTTCGACCGGCTTGATGGTGGCGTGCAGATCCTGGATCTCCGCCATCATTTCGCCATCGACGTGCAGACGACCGGCAGTATCGACGATCACCACGTCATAGAACTTCTTGCGCGCCTGATCGATGGCGGCAGTGGCAATGGCGATCGGTTTCTGGCTGGCATCACTCGGGAAGAAGTCGACACCGATGTCGCCCGCAAGGGTCTCAAGCTGCTTGATCGCCGCCGGACGGTAGACGTCCGCACTGACCACCAGCACCTTTTTCTTGCTGCGCTCCTTGAGCAGTTTGGCCAGTTTGCCGACCGTAGTGGTCTTACCGGCCCCCTGAAGACCTGCCATCAGGATGATGGCCGGCGGCTGGGCAGCCAGGTTGAGCTGTTCGTTGGCCTCCCCCATCACGGTGACCAGTTCGCCATGGACTATCTTGATGAAGGCCTGGCCCGGGCTCAGGGACTTGGCCACTTCCTGGCCCACGGCTCGTTCCTTGACGCGCGCCACGAAATCGCGCACCACCGGCAGGGCGACGTCCGCCTCGAGCAACGCCATGCGGACTTCGCGCAGGGTATCCTTGATATTCTCTTCGGTCAGACGGCCGCGGCCGCTGACGTTGCGCAGGGTGCGCGAGAGTCGTTCAGTCAAATTCTCAAACATGACGCTTTCCGGTTCTTGGCGTGACACTGGGGGCATTATACCCCGGTCAGCACTCTAGGGACGATTACTCGCCGCTTGCCGCGGCGGCCTGCCATCGAACGGGCAGGTCAACAAATGGAGGGCAGTATACCCCAGTCAACGCCGGAGGACGATTATTCGCCGCACGGTGACCATCAACGCCTACTTATATGTGGGCAGTTAGCCTCTGGCACAACTGGCGAGCATATCTTGTGCAAGGTATACTGCCCCTCTTATCCATAAAGCTTGTTTGACAACGACCTGGTTATGATCGTGATCTCTGTTCTGGCCCTGGCGTTTTACCTGCTGGCCATCATCGCCTCACTGCACCTGCTGCTCAGCGCCAAGCCCGTCGGGCAAGTATCGCTGTTCGCCTGTGTCGGCCTGGCCCTGACCGCCCATGGCATGGCGGTGGGCAGCGAAGTGCTGGCCACCCATTCCGGCCAGAATCTCAGCATGTTGAACGTGGCGTCCCTGGTCAGCCTTATCATCAGTTGCTTCATGACCTGCGTCACCCGACGCTTCAACGGCTGGATCCTGCTGCCCGTCGTCTACAGTTTTTCAGCCCTGCTGCTGGCAGCCAGCGCGCTCATTCCCGGGCGCTACATCACCCATCTGGAAGCGCACCCCCAGTTACTGCTGCACATAGGCCTCGCGCTGATGGCCTATTCGGTACTGATGATCGCCTGCTTGTTTGCCCTCCAGCTTGCCTGCCTGGACAGGCAACTAAAATCCAGAAAAATCAGCCACTTGCCAGCCATGCCACCCCTGATGACGGTGGAGAAGCGCCTGTTTCAGCTCATTTCCGCAGGTCTGCTGCTGCTGACTCTCTCCATCGCATCCGGCCTGTTCTTCCTGGAAGACATGTTTGCCCAGGGCAAGTCCCACAAGGCCATCCTCTCTATCCTGGCCTGGTGCGTCTACGCTCTGCTGCTCTGGGGCCACCATACCCGTGGCTGGCGCGGCCGCAAGGTCATCATGCTGAGCCTCATCGGCAGCTTCATCCTGACACTGGCCTATTTTGGCAGCCGCTTCGTCAAGGAAGTGCTGCTTAGCTGACGCACGCACATTCCCCAACCATCCTTACAGGAGCCCTTCTTGGACAGTATCTCAACGAGTACATTGCTGATTGTTCTCGTTATCTTGATCCTTTTGTCAGCCTTCTTCTCCAGTTCCGAAACCGGTCTGATGTCGCTCAACCGCTACAAGCTGCGGCATCTGGCCCAGACCAAGCACAAGGCTGCCCGCCGGGTCGAGAAGCTGCTGGCCAGGCCGGATCGCCTGCTTGGCCTCATTCTCATCGGCAACAATCTGGTCAACATCCTGGCCTCCGCCATCGCGACCATCGTCTGCATCCGGCTGTTCGGGGATCTCGGCGTCGCCATTGCCACCTTCGGGCTGACCCTGGTGGTGCTGGTATTCGGGGAAGTCACCCCCAAGACACTGGCGGCCATGTTCCCCGAGCGGATAGCCTACCCTGCCTCCTGGATCCTCAAGGGGCTGATGGTGCCGTTCGCTCCCCTTGTCTGGCTCATCAACAGCATCACGAACCTGCTGCTGAAACTCTTGCGTCTAGAGCACAACAAGGATGACTCCCTCAATTCCGAAGAGCTGCGCACCATCGTCAACGAGGCGGGCAATCTCATTCCCAAGCACCACCAGGAGATGCTGATAAGCATCCTGGATCTCGACAAGATGACGGTGGAGAACATCATGGTCCCGCGCAGCGAGATCTCCGCCATCGACATCAATGACGACTGGAAGATCATACTGCGCCAGCTGGCCCACTGCGCCCACACCAAGATCCTGCTCTATCGCGACAACATCGATGACGTCGTCGGCTTCCTGCACTCACGGGATGCCCTGAGACTGGTCGCCCGGGATCAGTTCAGCAAGTCCAGCCTGCTGCGGGAAGTCGACCCCATCTATTTCATCCCCCAGGGGACCCCCCTCAACGTGCAGTTGGCCAAGTTCCAGCGCAACAAGGAGCGAATTGGCCTTATCGTCGACGAATATGGCGATATTCAGGGGCTGATCACCCTGGACGACATCCTGGAAGAGATTGTCGGTGACTTCACCACCTCCATGACACCGACCCCGAGTGACGAGATCCATCCCCAGCCGGACGGCTCCTTCCTGGTTGAAGGCTCCGCCAGCATCCGCGAGCTGAACAAGGAGATGGACTGGCACCTGCCCATGGACGGCCCACGGACCCTCAATGGCGCCATCCTGGAGTACCTTGAGGAGATCCCCCAACCCAACATCAGTGTCAGGCTGGCGGGCTACCCTATCGAGATTCTCGAAGTGGAGAACAACATGGTGAAGATGGCGAGGATCATGCCGCACCTGTACCGGGACGATTCAGGGTACGAGGATTGAAAAAAGGCTGCCAATGGCAGCCTTTTTGTTTCACTCGCTCTCGTCATCCGGCTCCAGCACCAGAGTGGGGATGAGCTCACCGAACACCTGCTGCAACTCGTCACGGTTTGCCAGCAAATCCTGCAGCGTATAACCATCCATCACCGCGAGGAAGGCGTTCATCGCCTCCTTCAAGGCACTCTTGAGCAGACAGACGGAGACGATATGGCAGACCGGGGAGCTGCAGTCGATCCCGTCCAGATTGCCTTCCAACGCCCGGATCACTTGTCCGATATTGATCTCGTCGGGGGAGCGCGCCATGCGGATGCCACCATTCTTGCCGCGTTGTGACTGCAGATAGCCCAGTTTTACCAACTGGTTCACCACCTTCACCATGTGGTTGCGGGATACGTCGTACAAGGCGGATACCTTGGCCACGCTCGACAGTTCCCCCTCCGGCAGGGTGGCCAGATAGAGCAGGGCTCTCAATCCAAAATCGGTATAGCTCGTTAGTCTCATAGTGCCTGTAGCGCCTAGCGCGAAGAATTGATGATTGATCCAGATCAATTAAACATTTAGGATGCAACTTAATAAGTGACATTCCAGATGTTCAATTAGAAAGGACCTCCTATGTTAGACCAAGCCACCATCGCCGTCATCAAGAGCACCATTCCTTTGCTCGAATCGGCGGGCCCTGACCTCACACGGCACTTTTATCAGCGCATGTTCAGCCACAATCCCGAGTTGAAGGATGTCTTCAACCTGGCTCACCAGCGTAGCGGGGGACAGCCCTTGGCACTGTTCAGTGCGGTGGCGGCCTATGCCAGGAACATTGACAATCTGGGGGCCCTGGCCGGAGCCGTTGAACGCATCGCCCACAAACATACGGGTTTCCTGATCCAGCCGGAACAATATCACATTGTGGGTAGTCATCTCTTGGCCACGCTCAAAGAAATGGGTGGCAACGCTGTCACGGAGGAGGTCCTTACCGCCTGGGGCAAGGCTTACGGTGTGCTGGCCGACATCTTTATCGGCCGGGAGAGCGAGCTCTATCGGGAGAAGGCAAGCCAGGACGGTGGTTGGCAGGGAACCCGCCCTTTCATCATCAAGGAGAAGCGTCAAGAGAGTGAACTCATCACCTCTTTCGTCCTGGCCCCCCTCGATGGCAACCCCGTGTTGCGTTTCAAACCGGGGCAATATCTCAGTATCAAGCTGGTTCATCCCGCCCTCGAGCATCAGGAGATCCGCCAGTATTCCCTCTCGGACGCCCCCAATGGCCGCGACTACCGCATCAGCGTCAAGCGCGAACCCAGGGGTCAGGCCTCCAACCTGTTGCATGATCATCTTCACATCGGTGACACGGTCGACATCATGCCGCCGGCCGGCGACTTCTTCCTGCAAGAGGAGACAAACACGCCTGTGGTGCTGATCTCCGCCGGGGTCGGCCTCACCCCCATGCTGAGCATGCTCAACCACTTGCTGGCCGAGGGCCCGGATGTGGATATTCGCTGGCTTCACGCCTGCGAACACGGCGCTCACCACGCGTTCAGGGACGAGATCCGGGCAAAGAGCAGGCAACACGGGAAACTGGAGAGCCGGATCTGGTATCGGGAGCCGGGGGAGCAGGATGTCAAAGGAGAGGATTACGACTTCAGCGGCACTCTGGCACTGGAGCAGGTCACCGACCTCATTCCGGCCGACGCCCACTACTATTTCTGCGGCCCTGTCCCGTTCATGAAGGCAGTCAAAGCTCAGTTGGAGAATGTGGGCGTGCCTGCAGGGCGGATGCACTACGAGGTCTTCGGCCCCCATCAGGGCCTCTAATCCCTCCCCTGACCGGGAGAATGCACAAGGCCCACAAGCACAGCTTCGTGGGCCTTGTCATATCAAAGCGGACTATCAGGACTCAGTGCATCGCCTTGGCACGAGCGATGGCATTGGCGGGCATCCGGTTGCCGAGCCGGCTGAGCAGGCTCGCCGCCTTCTGGTGCATGGCCTTGTCGCCGATGACGGCGCCGTGCAGCCAGTGATACGCCTCCTCGTAATCCAGTGGACTCCCCATGCCCTGCAGCAACATCTCCACCCACTCCATCTGTGCCCGTAAGAAGCCGAGGCTCGCGGCTTCCCGCATCAGGGTCTCGGCCCGCACCAGATCCTTCTGAACCAGGATCCCCTTCCAGTAATAGCGGCCAAGCTGTTCCAGCGCCGGCGCCAGCCCCTGGTTGGCGGCCTCCCACATGTACTGCACTCCGATCTGGGCATCCGGCTTGGTGCAAACCCCCCACGCCAGCATGTCCCCCCAGAGGAACTGATAGGCAGGGATCTTCATCACCGAGGCCCGCGCCTCGATATCCTGGGTGAGCTGGCACCTGTCCTGCTTCACCCGGGCCAGATGGCGCCCCTGCTCTATCCAGTTGAGCAGTTCGTCCTGGCGATAGAGCGGCACGGCCTGCAACTCTCCCGCAGCAGCGGATGCCTGCGTCGTCGCCCTGGGCAGCGGCGCAGCTGCCGGTGCGGACGGTACAGG
>NZ_CAWMFQ010000391.1:0-5940 GCF_963866995.1 Aeromonas sp. ZOR0002
ATCATCAAACTCCTTTCTCCCCATATTGGAGAACATGCAGGGCACAGATACTGCTGTAGCTGTTCCACACGAGCGTACATCTTTAAATGAGATGACCCCACCAGTTTTACTGGTAAAAGGGTTTGTATCCTTCTCATAACCGTTCATTGAAAAGTTTTTACCACGAGCAGTCTCACCCACAACCAGGAACATTAGGGTGGGTTTATCTTTATCCATAGCCCGTACAGCATCATCACCCAAAGTGGCAAAATGAATTGGCTCTGCAAAATAACGATTATAAATATATTTAGTAGAACTGTTGATAAAGTTGGCAGGGACAATTTCACGTTGGAGATTCGGATTGTTTCGCCCTACTGAAACATAATCCTGATAATACAACGCTGCAATGATACCAATAATAAATAAAGATGCAGTCATGGATAATATGCGTAGGATGGCTCCTTTGTACCATGCTGTCTCGTACTCAATCTTAACAAGAAACAATAATGCTGCTGGAACTATTCCAGCTATCGTAACCCATCCCAATATTGGCAAACTAAAGTAGGAATATGCTTCACTTTGGTTTGTTTCAAAAATGTTCTGAATCATGTTTTGATCAAACAAAACACGATACTTCATCATGGTGTAGCTGACGATCGCACTTAATATGAGCAGAAGAGCAAAGAATGGTTTGACTAAATATCGAATTGAAAATGGGACAAACACAAAATTCAGTGCTGCAACCAACAGTATTGGAAGGGAGATCGCAAACCCAGGCTTAAAGTCCTCTAGTTTGTAGAGAATATCATAAAAATGGAGAACGCCGCGCCAGTTCAGCATGAATGCAAAATATAATGCCAATAAAAAAACAAGTGGCACAATTTTCATTTTTACTATGAACGGCATAACAACTCCATCAACAGCCTCAAAATATAGATCTTTAGCCGAGACACCCTGTCCCGTCATGTTGCGGCAGAATAGTAACAAAGCTGTATGCAAGCTTAATCAGCATTTAGTCATTAACTGCCAAAAAATGTGACGCACATCACGCGGTCACGTATGTTTTGTAGATTACATCGCTAAAATTAAGGAAGTCTTAAGATGTGGTTAGCTCAAAAACTGTTACATTTTTGAATGTAGCAGCTCAACAGTTGTGCTTGTTATATAGACAGCTTTCGATAGCTGAATCCTCATAGTTAAATGCATCGATTCCCACCCTCCGTGGGTTAGGCCAGATAGAGCTGCCAAGCAGCGGGGTTAACTAGGAAATTGATCGCATGATGGATTGCTCCCAAGCTACGTAAACTGTTGCCTTGAGCGTTATCGTTTGAACGCTAGCAGCAAGACACCCACAGCTACCAGCCCGATACCAAGCCATTCGCGGGGTGATGGACGTTCACCAAGGAATGTGAACGCGAATACAGCAACCAAGACAAGACTCAGCTTATCTACTGGTGCGACTTGAGAAGCATCCCCGATTTTTAGTGCTCGGAAGTAGCACACCCATGATGCGCCTGTTGCAAAACCGGACAGGCCAAGGAAAAGCCAAGTTTTAAGTGATAACTCCAACGGGTTAGCCCATTTGCCTGTGTAAGCAATAAATGCGGATAAAACAACGATGATGATCCCAGTTCGGATCAAGGTAGCTAAGTCTGAGTCCACCCCCTGAACACCCACCTTGGCAAAAATTGCAGTCATGGCAGCAAAAACTGCGGACAACAATGCCCAATAAAACCACTCCGTTGACGTAACCATTTCACTCCCCTCCGTTTGCTGTCCTCATTCTAAAAACATTTCTATCAGGACACGGTTTGCTTAAGTCTTTCTTAATAAATCTCCAACATGCTGCGATAGACGACGATTCGTCTAACCACAGGATAGGGTGAACCATGCATAACCAAACGAACAACTTAGTAAGCAAAGTGCCCGAGATAACATTGGCATTTTGGCTCACCAAAATTCTAGCAACAACGCTTGGTGAAACAGGCGGAGATGCAGTATCCATGTCGATGGATCTAGGCTATCTGGTCAGTACAGCCATTTTTGCAGTCATTTTCTTTGTGGCCGTCAGCGCCCAGATCTCCGCCAAGTCCTATAACCCGACACTGTATTGGGTCACCATCATTGCAACGACTACTGTTGGAACAACCCTTGCTGACTTCGCAGATCGTTCATTAGGTATTGGTTATGCTGGCGGTTCCGCCATACTTTTCCTTTTGCTACTTGGTTCGTTTGGCGTGTGGTATCGAGCCCAGGGAGAAATATCATCCAGCCAGATTTCCTCACCCAGAACAGAAATGTTCTATTGGATCACCATCATGTTTTCACAAACACTCGGTACTGCTCTAGGAGACTGGACTGCCGATGATGCCGGATTTGGGTATGCGGGCAGCTCTATAGTGTTTGGTGGCATTCTGATAGCTATCGTAGCGGCTTACCTATGGACTAAGGTTTCTCGCACATTGTTGTTCTGGGCTGCGTTTATTATCACCCGTCCCCTCGGTGCTGTTGTTGGTGACTTTCTGGATAAGCCACTTAGCAAGGGCGGCTTGGAACTCAGCCGCTATTCGGCTTCAATTACGTTACTGTTAGCGATTGCCGTGCTGGTCTACATATCTAGTATGAAAAGAAAACAGAATGATACGATTCCCTTGGATTTAGACGCTGAGAGATAGTTATAAAAGAACACTACATTGGAGCTGCATCATGGATAACATGATCTGCTCCAATATTATTGGCGAGCAATTCATGACGAGTTGAACAATAGAATTACGACTTGTGAAAATGTCATTGTAAGGACTTCAAATGAATAACATGAATATATCAGAAAGGAGTTTATTCAATAAAGTGCCAGAGGTGACGATGACCTTCTGGATCATTAAGATGATGTCCACCACTGTAGGAGAGACTGCTGCTGACTACTTGATATTTAATATGAAACTTGGATTAACTATAACATCCATACTTATGGGGGCTATTTTACTCTCAACTATAATGATACAACTGCGCGCAGATAAATATACTCCCTGGAAGTATTGGCTAGCTGTAGTGCTTGTTAGTATTTTTGGTACGCTAGTGACAGATAACCTAACCGATCAGGTAGGGGTTCCCTTGGAAGTCTCAACTAGCATGTTTACGCTTGTTCTGCTTGCTACATTTTGGTTCTGGTATACCCAAGAAAAAACTTTATCAATTCGCTCTATAGATACACCTAAGCGAGAGCTCTTCTACTGGAGTGCCATCCTAGTGACTTTTGCTTTGGGAACCGCAGCAGGGGACTTGGTATCTGAGGGTATGGATATTGGATACATGAAATCTACCTTGTTATTTGGTGGGCTTATATTGATTGTGTATGCTGTCTATTTAATTGCTAGGGTGAATGTAGTTCTGACGTTTTGGATAATTTATGTGTTAACTCGTCCGTTGGGGGCATCTATAGGTGACTTGCTATCACAATCGGAAAGTCATGGCGGCTTGGGATTTGGAGTGACAAGTACCAGCATAATATTTTTTGTATTCATATCTGTTCTGGTTATGTATCAATCATTCAAAATTAGCTCACATATTACAATAAGTCATAGAGGTGAATAGATATAGTATGTTATATGCGTCATGATAAGGGGGGCATTTTTTTAGATAATCTCTAATTTCTTCTTTTGAGATTATCTCCTCTTTCACACGAAATCCACTGAGATCAAGTTCAACGCAGGTTGCATTCACCCTCTTTAGTTCTTTAATTTTCCCTCTATCATAGAAGTGCGTAACTGCAACTTCGATGAGAACCTTCTCTCCATCGATGAACCCAATTACATCTGGGATAACTCGGCCCTCATAGACCTCACATACCATCTCATCAAAAACTATGTTTTTATGGATTGGGTTTATAGTTCCAATCGGCAGTATCAACTGCCTATCCGTTGCTAAAACCTCTTTAGCCAAGATGTGTATTTCGGTTTCTGGCTTCCAGGTACAGGAATTCTGCTCGATTGAGTTAGGCTCATGAGCAAAATAATGGGCTTTAACTTGCCCTTTCATAGCCCAGACAGCGCCCTGACAACCAATGCATGTGCAATTGCATGCTTTTCCACTAACAACGTATTTGACATCAACGATATGGCCGTTGTCATCAAGAGCACGAGTCATCAGGATTCTTGCCATATCTATCCAACCCATAAATGAATTATGTAATAGAACGCATCATTTTATTTAGTTCATTTAGTTCATTTAGATGCTTTCACTACATGAGTAACTACAACATTTTTATGAAAAATCATATGGTTACAGTTAATTACTTTGAACTTCATCAAGTTCCAATTGGATTTAGAGATATGACCACTCCCCAGGCGAGCTCATTGGGCTTTAGAGGATGCGTAGGAGTTGGCTGACAACATGGAAGGAAGGTGGAAGAGCAGGCCGTTACAGCATGTTGGAGAAGGCTTGAGATTGATTCCAATGGCAGTGCGCACGAAAGTGGCGTAAATAAGACACCGATTATAGGTCGGTGTCAGGTGATAACTAGATTTGTACAACCTGTGTCATCAGCAAGTTCAGAGGGCTGGCCAGACGTTTCAGGTTTTAAGCGCTTTTCATTACAACCCAGTATTCATGACCAATTGAACTATGGGAATGAATATGAGGAGACAATGGAAATGCAATGTCGTTCATTGTGCTCATATAGGATATTTCGCACTCAGGGCTGGGTATTGACTGACGCTTCAGAATGTAATCTTGATGCAGTGCAAGGTGAAGTACACCCCTTGAGTCAGCTCCATTCGGCAGTATCGTCACTGATTTATCTTTCAGTTGAGCTATAGGTAGTTCGTCATGAGTTACTTGATGAACATAGCGTAGATATGCTTGTTCGACTCTGTGAAAGCCAGTATCGACCATGCGAATACCATCAGGTTCTAACCAACGTTCAACCTCGCCTGTAGGGTGTTTAAGATAAGCTGCTCGTGTGAAGAATGAACGCCCATTCTTGATCACTTTCAAATCTTTAGGAATGTTATCTTGGTTAATCACACCAATCGGGAAGTACGTATTCGTGAGAGCATTTGTTGATGTATCAATGGACGATAGTGCTGCGATCTGGATACCTAGGCCGTGTGCCCGCTGTTGTGTATCAGCAAGCAGACACAACTGTTTGGTACAACCAGCAAGATCATCAAATAGCTTACCAACGCCTACACCAGGATACACGAATAATAGCGTGAACGGTTTAGTATGTTGGTCTAGAGGGAGCCCAGATTGGGATAATAATTCGTAGAATTCCTTTCTGTAAGACATAATATATATCACATTATTTTCGGTAGTGAGTTAGTAACTACCACATGATTGTTATTTGGAGGTGGTGATGGCTTGCAGTAAGCCGTTAGCATATTGAGTTGCAATTAGGTAGCAGATCGCGACACATAATCAACCATCCTTCTCGGCCAAGTGATGGCAGCCACCTGTGGACGGCAATAGAATATTCATTGTTCATGTTAAGAAATATTTTTTTGTTACAGTTTTATGGCAATGTCACTGCAATCACGCATTGGTGTCAATAGCTTACTATCTGTAGTCATATAAATCAAAATTGATTAATATGGTTATTCTCGTTTGAGTTTGGTTAATTGTTTGGCGATTTGAAGCATTCTTGACGTTTTCCCCTACGAACTTGATTTTTTATAGCGGATAAATTTTATGCAAATAATTCATATTTAATGCATGATTAGTTGCATGGGGGCTTACAAGCATTTATGGTTGAAGTGACTCCAGCCATCAGAACTATGCAATAATCAATAGCTGGCTCGACAGGTTGCTTGGTTGCAAAGGGGTAGCGATTAGTCCCTCCCAGGTGAGCTCATTGGAGGATGTGCTGGAGCTGGCTGGTAATCAGGGAGGGGAGATAGGTGCAATACGATGAAAGGGTCTGAAATTGATGCCAAAGGAAGGGCGCACGAAAGTAGCGTAAACAAG
>NZ_CAWMFQ010000392.1:0-611 GCF_963866995.1 Aeromonas sp. ZOR0002
CCCTGCATGTTCTCCAATATGGGGAGAAAGGAGTTTGATGATAATCGAGCTCGCAACAGTGAGGGCCTGCTCGATGTGTTGCAGAAAACGGGGATCTCCATCTTGTGGAAGGAGAACGATGGCGGCTGCAAAGGAGTCTGTGATCGAGTTCCTAACATCGAAATTAAGCCGAAGGATTATCCGACCTTCTGTGATAAGAACACATGTTATGACGAGGTTGTACTGCAAAATCTAGATGATGAGATTGCACGGATGAAAGGGGACAAACTGGTGGGCTTCCACCTTATTGGCAGTCATGGCCCAACCTACTACAAGCGCTACCCTGATTCTCATCGCCAGTTCTTGCCTGATTGCCCACGTAGCGATATCGAAAATTGTACTGATGAAGAGCTTACAAATACCTATGACAACACCATTCGCTATACCGATTTCGTGATTGCAGAGATGATAGCCAAGTTGAAAACCTACGAGGATAAGTACAACACTGCGTTGATCTACGTCTCCGATCACGGTGAATCATTGGGGGCATTGGGGCTTTACCTGCACGGTACACCGTATAAGTTTGCACCGGATGACCAGACCCGAGTACCTATGCAGGTCTGGATGTCACC
>NZ_CAWMFQ010000393.1:0-28766 GCF_963866995.1 Aeromonas sp. ZOR0002
TATCACCTGACACCGGCCTCAAACCGGTGTCTTGTTTACGCTGTCAAAAAGGTGGGTGTCCAGACTTACTGTGGTAGCAGGCTGATCGCCGGGCTGCTGTGCCCCCAGCAGCGTGGTGCCGTAGGAGTTGTCCACCGTGCAGCGCCACTGCCCGCCGGGCTCTTTGCGAAACACATAGGTGGCGCGCCGGGTTTCATCGATCCACCCCTCTCCGCCCGGGTAGCGCAGCCGGGTCTCCATGATCACCAGGGCGTTGTCGGCCCCCTCGATCACCTCCATGGCCCCCTGGGTCACCTCAAGCTGACCGTCAAAGTAATCGGAGATGGCAGTGAAGGCGCGGCGGATGGCGGGAATGCCGCGCACCACCATGCCGGGTTTGACCATCAGGGCGGCGTCTTCGGCGTAGAAGGTCATCAAGGCGTCGAAGTCGCGCCGGGAGATGGCGGCGTCACAGGTCTCGATCAATGTGCGAAGGGGATGCGGGCTCATGCCGTGCTCCTTGTTTCAGGGGTATAGGGCGGGTTCCCCCACCCTATACCGGACATCAATACCGGACATAAAAAAATCCCCCGCTTTCGTGAAAAAGCGGGGGATCGTCAGCGTCTCATGACGGCTTAACCGAGCAGGAAGGCCTTGAGGCGGCCAAAGTCAGCGGGCAGATCGTGGGACAGGAGCGGCAGCGCGGCGTGCTTGGCGAGCGGGCCCGGCAGCGGCACATCCAGATTCAGGATCTCGTCCACCGACTCCTTGAATTTGGCCGGATGGGCGGTGCAGAGGAACACACCAACCTCGTCTTGCCCAAGCTGCTCGTTCAGCAGATCCCAGGCAATCGCCCCGTGGGGCTCGCACAGGTAATCCAGCTGATGCAGGCGCTGCAACGCATCCCGGGTCTGGGCATCGTCACGCATCCCTGAGCCCAAGGTTTCCAGCGCCCAGCCCTTGCGACGGCACAGCTCTTCCACCCGCGGCCAGTTGTTGGGGCGGCTCACGTCCATGGCGTTCGACAGGGTCGCGACTGTCTGGTGCGGCTCCCACTGGCCGGTTTTCAGGTAGCGCGGCACGGTGTCGTTGGCGTTGGTGGCGGCGATAAAGCGCTTCACCGGCAGCCCCAGCGCCTTGGCGATGAGACCCGCGGTGAGGTTGCCAAAGTTGCCGGACGGCACGCTGATGACCGCCTTGGCGCGATCGGCTTTCGGCAACTGAGCCACGGCTTCGAAGTAGTAGCAAACCTGGGCCAGCAGGCGGCTGATGTTGATGGAGTTGGCGGAGTTGAGGCCGATGGCGGTCTTGAGCCCTTCATCGTCGAAGGCATCTTTGACCAGCGCCTGGCAGGCATCGAAGTCACCGTCGATGGCGAGGGTGCGGATGTTGCCGCCGAGGGTGCAGAAAAGCGCCTCCTGCAAGGGGCTTATCTTGCCCTTGGGGTAGAGGATCACCACTTCAATCCCCTCCAGGCCGTAGAAGGCGTGGGCCACGGCGGCGCCGGTGTCGCCGGAGGTAGCGGTGAGGATGGTGATCTTGTCATTGGTTCTGAACGCAGCCAGACACTGGGCCATGAAGCGGCCGCCGAAATCCTTGAATGCCAGGGTCGGGCCGTGGAACAGCTCGAGGGCATAGGTGCCATCTTTGAGCTTCACCAGAGGCGCCGGGAAGGTGAAAGCGGCGTCGATGAGCTCGCTCACCTTGGCAGCCGGTACTTCGTCACCCAGCAGGTGGCTCAGGATGCGGGCCGAGCGCTCGGCCAGCGGCAGATCCAGCAGGGCATCCACGTCGACCAGCGGCTCCAGGGTCTCTGGGAAGAACAGCCCCTGCTCTCGGCCCAGACCCTGACGCACCGCCTGCGCGAAGCTCACCTGTTCACTCTTGTCCTTGATGTTGTAAAGATTCATAGCTCGCTTCCTGTTACCCGTGCCCCGGCCATGTCCAGTTTGCAGACCCGGGCAAATCCATCTTCATTGCGCACGAAGTGCGCTTCCATCCACTCTTTCATGCGTTCGGCCTGGGCCAGATCCTTCATCACCACGAACACGGTGGGACCGGACCCCGAGATGCCGGTGGCCAGCGCCCCGTTCTGGGCCCCCTGGGCCCGCACCTCGTTGAAACCTTCAATCAGGGCCGCGCGATAAGGCTCGGCAATCACGTCTTTCAGGACGCTGGCGGCCAGCCCTTCCTGGCGGCTGTAGCTGGCATGCACGAAGGCGGCCAGCCGGCGGCCATAGGTGAGGCAGTCCTGGCGACGATACTGGGCCGGCAGGATGGCGCGGGCGGCGGCGGTGGAGACCACGGTGCCCGGGTAGCAGACCACCCAGTACCACTCGTCAAACACCGGGATGCCCTGGCTGATGACGCCCCCCTCCTCCAGCACCAGCTGCATGCCGCCCAGATAACAGGGCGCCACGTTGTCGTAATGGACGGAGCCGGAGATCTTCCCTTCCATCTCCCCCATCAACAGCAGCAGGTCGTGTTCATTCAGGGGCGCACCGTGGAAGGCGTTGAGCCCTTCCAGCGCCGCCACCACGCTGCAGGCGCTCGATCCCAGGCCCGAGCCCACCGGCAGGTTCTTCTCCAGCACCATTTCCAGCGGCTTGAGACCAAGGCCGCGCTTCTCCAGCGCCTCGCCATAGGCGACCCAGCAGTCGTGGAGGATGTTCTTTTTCGGGTCGTCCGGCAACTTGTGGGCGTAACGGCCCACGGAGGAGAGGGCGAAGGGCACATCGGCCCGCTTCACCTGGACCCTGTCCCCCAGCAGGGAGCCATCCACGGGGGCGAGCGCCGCCCCCAGGACGTCGAAGCCCACGCTCAGGTTGGCGCTGGAGGCCGGTGCATAGGCCACCACGCTGCCGCCCACTTCCACATTCGGGTTCATCTCTGAACTCATGTTACAGCTCCTGCTTCCAGTTCTGGGTGCGCAGCACGTCGGCGAAGACGCCGGCGGCGGTCACTTCGGTCCCTGCGCCATAGCCGCGCAGCACCAGGGGGATGGGCTGGTAATAGGTGGAGAAGAAGGCGAGCGCGTTCTCCCCGTCTTTTACCTTGAACAGGGGCTCGTCGCCACCCACCGCCTTGATGGCTACCTTGCACTTGCCACCCTCGATGGAACCGACGTAACGCAGCACCTTGCCTTCACGCTGGGCCGCCGCGAACTGGTCGCGGAACCAGCCGTCGGCCTCGGGCAGGCGGGCCATGAAGGCTTCCACGTCGCCGCTCACGTCAAAGCCCGGCGGCAGTGCCTGCTCCACCTCCACATCGGAGAGCTCCAGCGCCATGCCGGCCTCGCGGGCCAGGATCAGGAGCTTGCGAGCCACGTCCATGCCATTCAGGTCATCGCGGGGATCCGGCTCGGTGAAGCCGTTGCCGCGGGCGATCTGGGTCGCCTCGGAGAAGGCCATCCCCTCGTCCAGCTTGCCGAAGATGAAGGAGAGCGACCCGGACAGGATGCCGTCGAAGGCGCGCAGCTTGTCACCGGCCTTGATGAGGTTTTGCAGGTTCTCGATGACCGGCAGGCCCGCGCCCACGTTGGTCTCGTACAGGAACTTGCGACGGGTCTGGCGGGCGGTGCGGCGCAGCGCCTTGTAGTAATCCAGCGACCCGGTGTTGGCCTTCTTGTTCGGGGTGACCACGTGGAAACCGGCCCCGAGGAAATCGGCGTACTGGACGGCCACGGCTTCGCTCGAGGTGCAGTCGACGATCACCGGGTTGATGAGGTGGCTCTCTTCCACCAGCTTCTTCACCGCCTCCAGGCTGAAACTGCCTTGTGCTTCCACCAGCTGTTCACGCCAGTTGGCGAGGGCCAGACCATCCTTGTTGACCGCCATCTGGCGGCTGTTGGCGATGCCCACTACACGCAGGCCGGTGCCCTGCTCGGCCAGTACCGGCTGCTGGCGGGCAATCTGATCCACCAGGGCTGCACCGACGCCGCCCACCCCGACCACGAAGAGATCGATGAACTGCTGGCTGCCAAAGAAGTTCTGGTGGCACGCCTTGATGGCTTCCGCCACCTTGCCGGAGCGCACGACCGCGGAGATGGAGCGCTCGCTCGACCCTTGCGCGATGGCGACGATGTTGATGGAGGCCTGGGCCAGGGAGGTGAAGAAGCGCGCCGCCATCCCCTTGGAGGTGCGCATGCCGTCACCGATGAGGGAGATGATGGCCAGGTCGGTCATGATCTCGAGCGGGTCCAGCAACTGGTTCTTGAACTCCAGCTCGAACTCGCGCTCCAGCACCTTGCGGGTCTTGTCGCTGTCGTAGCTGTGGATACAGAAGCTGACGCTGTACTCGGAGGACGACTGGGTGATCAGCACGATGCTGACCCCGGCGCGGGAGACGGCGGAGAAGATGCGACCGGCCATGCCCACCATGCCCTTCATGCCGGGACCGGAGACGTTGAACATGCACATGCCGGAGAGATCCGAGATGGCCTTCACCTTCAGATCGTCATCCCCCTGATCGACCCCGATGAGGGTGCCCGGCCCCTGGGGGTTGAAGCTGTTCTTGATGAGGCAGGGGATGTGGAACTGGGCCACGGGGGCGATGGTCTTCGGGTGCAGCACCTTGGCACCGAAGTAGGAGAGCTCCATCGCCTCTTTATAGGAGAGGGTTTTGAGCAGGTAGGCATCCGGTACCAGGCGCGGGTCGCAGTTGTAGCAGCCCTCCACGTCGGTCCAGATCTCGCAGCACTCGGCATCGACGCAGGCGGCCAAGACGGCGGCGGAATAGTCGGAGCCGTTGCGGCCCAGCAGCACGGTCTCGCCCTTGTCGCTGCCACCGGTGAAGCCCGGCATCAGGTAGAGACAATCAGAGCGCAGGCCCTTGGCGGCGAAGCGCACCCGGGAGGCTTCGATATCCACATGGGCTTCGAGGTAGCCGCCATCGGTGACCAGCAACTGCTCGGGCACGATGAGATCCAGCTCGATGCCGCGCACCCGCAAGAGCTCGTGCATGAAGGCGATGGAGAGGTTCTCGCCACGGCTCAGGATTCGGGCCTGGACGTTGTCCGGGCACAGCCCCAGCAAACGGATACCCTGCATCAGCCGCTCGACCTGATCCAGTTCGCTGGTCAAACGAGCCTGCAGCGCCTTGTCATCCAGCGCGGGATAGGCGGCTTTGAGCCCCGCCAGCAGGCGGGAGAAGATACCGTTGATCTCGAACAGGGTACTGCTTGCATCCATGCCGCGACTGGTCTGTTCCACCAGGGCGACCAGGTGATTGGTCACCTTGGCCGGTGCCGACAGCACCAGGGCCACCTGGGATTGGCCATGGGTATTCACCGCGATATCGGCAACCCGCAAGAAACGCTCTGCGTCGGCCAGTGACGACCCGCCAAATTTCAACACTCTCATCGCTATCTCCCTGTATTCCCTGCAAATTGATCTGCTAATTGGTCTAAAAACAATCCAACAAAAAAGGCCCGTACTGGGTGGGTACGGGCCTTTTTCTGATTTCTGTGCTTGTTCGTCAGCGCATCAACCGGCCCCAGTGCCACCTGTGGTGGTACCGGTAATAATGGTGGTGGTGGTGATGTTGGTGAATAGCTGCATGACGAACACTCTTGAACGAATCTGGTTGTTAGCAATACCGCGCCCGGCGAGGGGCTGTCAACCTAAACCTCCTTGCCAAACTTGCGGGCAAGGTCTTTGCAGAGCAGATGTAGCATATTGAGATCCCGCTGCGGCAGCATGGGCACTCGGTCCATCACCCATTGATGCAGTTTTTCATCCTGCGAAACTCCGATTTCACCAAGCAATTCTGCTGTTTTTGATTTCAGCACGCGAACCTGCCCGGCACTCTCGAAATTTTCTGCTACGTCCTGCTCGTCGCTCACTTTCTGGTCATCGAGCAGCGGACTCAGCTCATAGGCATACAGCATGATCGCCTGACCCAGGTTCAGGGACGGGTATGAGACCTTGAGAGGCAGGTAGCTGATGAGATCCACCTGAGCGAGCTGTTCGTTGGAGAGTCCGGACTCCTCGCAGCCAAACACGATGGCCACCTTCTCAAGGGAGGGCTTGGCCCGGATCTGGTCGCGAATGTCCGCCGGGGTGAGGTAGTGCTGGTAGCGGCCGCGCTGCCGGGCGGTGGTGGCGACCACCAGATCCATGTCCGCCAGGGCCTCTTCCAGGGTGTCGAAGGCTTGCGCATCCGTCAGGATCTCCTGCGCCCCGTGGGCAACCCAGCTCGCCTCCTCCTCTTCGTGCACCCGGCTCCCCACCAGTCGCATGGCGTCGAAGCCCATGGTCTTCATGGCACGGGCAGCAGCCCCCACGTTGGCGGCACGGGCGGGCGACACCAGCACAAAATAGAGTTTCATCGGGTTCTCTCCAGGATGGGGCCGACGCCGCGAACTGCGGCGAACCGTCGGCAAAACAGGGGCGCAATCTACCGTTTATCCCGAAATATTGCCACTTGAACAGATGTTTGGATGTTGCCATAGTGGCCTTGGACGCGAGTCCGCCGCCTCAGGGCACTGACGCCATGGGCCCGACAGTTCACAAGGAAGAGAGAGATGCAGCAGCCATTGGAGCAGGCGGTCGCCGAGACGATCCTGCAACGTTTTGAGTCGTTTTACAGCCGCTTTCTCGAGATAACCCAGGGCAGCAAGAGCCGTTTCGAGAACAGCGACTGGCTGGGGGTGCAGCTCGCCGGTCGAGAGCGCATCCGCCTCTATGATCACCATGTCGGCGCCACCACGGCGCAGATCAAACAGATGATGGGGGAGCAGCTGCCGACCCAGGCCCTGCTCAAGCAGGTGAAAGGCGCCTTCAGCGATCTCCTGCCCCGCTGCGAGAACTTCGAGGTGGCGGAGTCTTTCTTCAATTCCGTCTATCGCCGCATCTTCCGCCATCGCAACATCCGCGACGAGAACCTTTATATCCACCCCTTCGTGAGCCGGGGCGACAAGCCTGACCTGGGATCCTTGCTGCGTATCTATCGCACCGATCTCTCCCACCTGCCCCAGACCCTGAGCCAGCTGCTCGGGGATTACAGCTTCACCCTCCCTTTCGAAGACAAGCAGCGGGACATCATGGACATCCACCGCCATCTGGCAGAGAGCGGCCCGGCCATCCTGCACGAGGAGCCCTTCGCCATCGAGCTGCTCAGGGAAGTGTTCTATCGCAACAAGGGAGCCTATCTGGTGGGGCTCATCCGGGTGAAGGGCGAAGTCTATCCCTTCATCCTGCCCTTGCTCAGCACCGGTCAGAGCATCTATGTGGACACCGTCATCTTCGAGCCGGAGCTGGCTTCCATCGTGTTCGGCTTCGCCCGCGCCTACTTCATGGTCTATGCCCCGGTGCCGGCGCTCTTTGTGGCCTTCCTTCGCCAGATCATGCCCCGCAAGCCGGACTATGAAATCTACAACGCCATCGGCTGCCAGAAACACGGCAAGACCGAGCTCTATCGCCACTATCAGCAGCACCTGGCCCAGAGCCGGGAGCAGTTCGTCATTGCGCCCGGCATCAAGGGGATGGTGATGAGCGTGTTCACCCTCCCCTCCTACGATGTGGTGTTCAAGGTGATAAAAGACGAGTTCACCCCGCCCAAGGAGGTGAGCCACGAACAGGTGAAGGAGAAATACCGGCTGGTAAAACAGCACGATAGAGTGGGCCGCATGGCAGATACCCAGGAGTTCACCAACTTCGAATTTCCCCTCGATCGCATCTCGCCGGAGCTGTTGACCGAGCTCAAGGCGGTGGCGCCTTCTGCGCTTACCCTCACCGCCGACAAGCTGGTGATCAAACACCTCTACACCGAGCGCAAGATGATCCCCCTGAACCTCTATCTGGATCAGGCGGACGAACAGCAGACCCGCCTCGCCCTGGAGGAGTACGGCAACGCCATCCGCCAGCTCGCGGCGGCCAACATCTTCCCCGGCGACATGCTGTTCAAGAACTTCGGGGTGACTCGCCATGGCCGGGTGGTCTTCTACGACTACGACGAGATCTGCTACATGACGGAATGCAACTTCCGCCAGATCCCGCCGCCCCGCTACCCGGAGGACGAGTGGAGCGCCGAACCCTGGTATTCGGTGGCACCCAACGACATCTTCCCGGAGGAGTTCGCCACCTTCCTGCTGCAAAAACCCCAGGTGCGGGAGATCATGATGCAGTTGCACAAGGAGCTCTTCGATGCCAACTACTGGAAGATGCTGCAGAGCAACATCAAGGAGGGGATGTTCGAGGATGTCTATCCCTACCGGCGCAAGAAGCGGTTTCGCTTCCAGCGAGGGGGATGACCCGGCATCAGGTACAAAAAGGGACGCCATGGCGTCCCTTTTCACATTCTTCTGCACACTGGCGCAGGGGCCGCCTGCGACAGCCTTTGACGAGCTCCCGGCTTATTTCACGGCGTCAAAGGTCAGCAAGGTGGCCTTGTCGGCATCCTTGAGTACTAGCTGTTTGCCGCTGATCTGGAAGCTCGCCACCTTCTCCAGGTTCTGCAGGTAGTTCATCTCCTTGCCGGCCAGATCCCCCGCACACATCATGCGCGTCGAACCCATGGCGCCCAGCGTCAACACGCCGTCACCCTGCTCTGTGATGCCGCCAAAGTAGCGGTTGCAGCCGCCCTTGCCCGCCACCTTGTCACCGGCGACCTGCAGGGTGAAGGTATCACCGCTCGCCCCTTGCAGTTGCCAGGTCGATGCCTGCAATTGTGCCAGCGTGGAACCCGTAGTCATGGCGCAGCCTCCCAGGGCCAGAGCGGCCAGCAGGATCAGTTTGTTGTTCATCAGTTCACCTCGTGATGGAGCGTGTCGTAACGACACGGAGTGAGGGGCCTGTGTACCATGACTGCGGCGTCAATCAAAACTCTTTTATTGTGATCGGGGTTCCCTTTACTCCCCGCTGGCATGTGCCATGCTTGTAGTCCTGTTCGGACCCAGGGAGGGGAAACGAATGGTCAAGTCTCTCGTCATCGCCATGGCATCCAGCCTCGTCTTTTCGGCTCAGGCCGCCGACTGGAGTTTTCTCCAGACCGAATCGGACAACCCGCTCTACGTCAAAAGCTATTCCGGCGTATTGCTCGGCAACCAGAGCCATCTTGGCGACAACTTCGACCTCTGGCTCATTAATACCGGCTATCAATACCCGCTTCAGGATGACATCAGCCTCTACATGGAGGCCGGCCCCGCCATCGGCCCCCAAAGCGGGCAGGCCGGGTTCAATATCAGCTCTGGGGTGCGCTATCGCCTCTCCCCGTCACTCAACATCGGCAGCCAGCTCAAGCAACTGGAGGTGAGCAAGGCCAGCACCCTGGTTGAGCTCAACAGCAGCCTGCTGGTGACACCCTCCCTGGCCATCACCGCCAATTACGGACTCAGTGCCTTCAGCACGGAACACTTTCTCACTCTGGGAGTGGGCTTCAACTTCTGAGGTTCAGAGGAGCCTGGCGCCGCTCACCAGCACACCGTTGAGGTCGGCGTAGACATAGTCGCCGGGCGCTATGGTCACACCGGCAAAAGAGACCACGGTGTCCAGCGTGCCCAGGCCCCGTTTTTCGGTCTTGACCGGGCAGGGGGCCAGGGCCTTGACCCCCAGCGCCAGGGTCGCCAGCGTCCCCACATCCCGCACGGCACCATTGATGAGGATCCCCTCCCACCCCTGCTCCACCGCCTTGATGGCCAGCTGATCCCCGAGCAGCGCCCGACGCAGGGAGCCGCCCCCGTCGATCACCATCACCTTGCCATGGCCGGGACGATTGACCAGTTCACGCACCAGGCTGTTGTCTTCAAAGCAGGAGAGGGTCACGGCCTCGCCGTAAAACAGCGCCTTGCCGCCATAATCGTGAAAGAGGGGGTCAGCGATCCTAAGGGCATCGCCATGTTCATCGCAAAGGTCGGGCAGCAGGTCCAGCATGATCATCATCCTTCCATGGAGTGAAATGTGTCCGCTCATTCTTTCATCATGTCGGGGCGCTGACAATCCACCGGCCGGGTGCCCTGTCCGGATGGCGGGGGGCCATGTCAGCCCGAAGGCCTGAACCGCCAGCGGGACGCAAGCGCCCCCAGATGACAGGGCGGCCCTCCCAGCAACACGGGCACCAGCCAGAGCTCTCCTTCACGCACCCAATAGAGGGCATTCTGGCCAAATCGGGCGGCCAGCCGGATCGCCTCTGGCAGCGAAAGCGGCAACAACAGAGACGCCTCCTGCCAGCGCTCATCCTCATCGCTCCCCCAGACCTCTCCCATGACGGGACACTCGCCCACTTGCCGGACAAGGGCTCGCTGGCGACGGGCATTGCGGCGCAGCCCCACCCACCGGCTGGCCGGGTTCCAGGCCGTGACAATGGCATAGGCTGGGCAGCTGGGAGGCGCAAAGGGGGCGATGAAGCACACTTTTCTGTAGTTTTCCCACAAAGTCATGTCAACCACATGTTACATCCCATTACATTTATTAAGGGCGAAAAAGCGGGTCAGCCCAAGTATGATGCAGCGAACTCGGGGATTGACTTATATCAAAGCTGAGTTAAAAAGTTGCTATCTGACGGCAAAGAGTGTTGTTATGCGCCTGTTAACTGATAAAATGCAGCAACTTTTGTAATGGACTACCTCTCCGGGCTTCTCTTGTTCAGACTTGTTGAGAGCCCATGTACGGCACAGGGATGCTTGCCGACATAGTTACCAAATTCGCGATGATTCGACCTGATATTCATACCCAGGATGACGTAATAAATTTTCAGGACCGGTCGAATAACGCCAAAGAGTGTTAAAATTTCGATAATTAACTGATAAGAATCTGGGAATACTCATGCAAACACCACATATTCTGATCGTCGAAGACGAGCTGGTCACCCGCAACACCCTCAAGAGCATCTTCGAAGCCGAAGGCTACATCGTGCTGGAAGCCAACAACGGTGACGAGATGCACCAGGCCCTGACCAGCCACACCATCAACCTGGTGATCATGGACATCAACCTGCCGGGCAAGAACGGCCTGCTGCTGGCGCGCGAGTTGCGTGAAGATGACAACATCGCCCTGATGTTCCTGACCGGTCGCGACAACGAAGTGGACAAGATCCTGGGGCTGGAGATCGGCGCAGATGACTACATCACCAAGCCGTTCAATCCCCGTGAACTGACCATCCGTGCCCGCAACCTGCTGAGTCGCACCATGAATGTGGCCGCCGGTGGCGAAGAGAAGAAGCTGGTAGAACGTTATCTGTTCAATGGCTGGGCTTTGGACATCAACAGCCGCGCCCTGGTCAGCCCGGCAGGGGACATGTTCAAGCTGCCCCGCTCCGAGTTCCGTGCCATGCTGCATTTCTGCGAGAACCCGGGCCAGATCCAGACCCGTGCCGAGCTGCTCAAGAAGATGACGGGCCGCGAACTCAAGCCCCACGACCGCACCGTGGACGTGACCATCCGCCGTATTCGCAAGCACTTCGAGAGCGTGGGCGACACCCCTGAGATCATCGCCACCATCCATGGCGAAGGCTATCGCTTCTGCGGCGAGCTGGAGCAGGAGTAATTCTCCCACTCCCGAGTTGAAAAGGCGCCCTGTGGCGCCTTTTCCATGTCTGCAAGGCTCGCCCCAGGCAACTTGCCCCCTCAAAAAATGCACAACAAAAAGCCCACTCGCAGGAGTGGGCTTTTTGTGTGAAGACTGGAGCGGGCAGCGGGAATCGAACCCGCATCATCAGCTTGGAAGGCTGAGGTAATAGCCATTATACGATGCCCGCTAGGCATCAAAACGTGCTCAGTGTGATGGGGAATCCCCACGACAGACAGCCATCTGGCTGATATGGACAACGGCGCGTGCCGCTATCTGGAATGTGGAGCGGGTGATGGGAATCGAACCCACGTATGCAGCTTGGGAAGCTACCGTTCTACCATTGAACTACACCCGCGTCAGTGGCCTCTACTATATGCATTTTGCCGCCGAGCGCAATCACCGACCTCGCATTTTTTGCCATAAATCAAGCTGTTCGGCCAACTAATGAGCATGAAGCCGATTTTTCACACAATGATGTTCATCCGCCGGGTTCTGCAAGGTTGCCAAGCCGTGGGGGCGACGATAGTCTTGCGCCACTCGTTTGAGGAGGGTGGTAATGGACAAGAACAGACAGAAACATCTCTATGGCTGGTTGCGCAAACAATCGGGCCATGGTCGGCGCTGGATCGGCATCTCCATCGCCTTCGGGCTGGGTCAGGGCGTCCTGATGGTGATGCAGGCCTGGTTGCTGGCGACCCTGCTGCACGGTTTCATCATCGAAGGCTCCACGCCGGAGCACTCCGCCCCCCTCTTCATCAGTCTGTTGCTGGTGACCCTGACCAAGGCGGCCCTGGCCTATGGCCGCGAGGTGGCGAGTTTCAAGGCAGGCTGTGCGGTGCGCCAGGCCATCCGCGAGCTGGTGCTCACCCGCCTCGCCAGGCTCGGCCCTGCCTATATCCAGCGTCGCCCCGCCGGTAGCTGGGCCAGCCTGCTGCTCGAGCAGATCGAAGAGATGCAGGACTTCTTCTCCCGCTATCTGCCCCAGATGGCCATCGCCGTCTTTATTCCCCTGGTGATCCTGGTCTCTGTGTTCCCGGTCAACTGGGCGGCGGGCCTCATTCTGCTCGGCACGGCCCCGCTCATTCCTCTCTTCATGATCCTGGTGGGGGTGGGCGCCGCCGATGCCAACCGCCGCAACTTCCAGTCGCTGGCGCGCCTCTCAGGCCACTTCCTCGATCGCCTGAAGGGGCTGCGCACCCTGCAGCTTTTCATGCGTACCCGGGCGGAAGGGGAGGCCATCCGCGATGCATCGGAAGATTTTCGCGAGCGCACCATGGAGGTGCTGCGCCTCGCCTTCCTGAGCACGGCCGTGCTGGAGTTCTTCGCCGCCATCGCGGTGGCCCTGGTGGCCGTCTACTTCGGTTTCTCCTACATCGATCACCTCAACTTTGGCAGCTATGGCGTCAAGGTCACCCTCTTTACCGGCCTGTTCGTGCTCTTCCTCGCCCCCGAGTTCTACGCGCCGCTGCGGGAACTCGGTGCCCACTATCACGCCAAGGCACAGGCCATTGGCGCCGCCGAACAACTGCTGGAATTTCTCGAGGCCGACGTGAGCGAACCCGCCTCCGGGACGCTCCCCTTCCATGCGGATGGCCCCGTCAAGGTAGAAGCCCGCAGCCTGGAAGTGCTGAGCGCCGAGGGCAAAGTGCTGGTCGGTCCCCTCGATTTCACGCTGGAAGCCGGCACGCGCACCGCCCTGGTCGGCATCAGCGGCGCGGGCAAGAGCTCCCTGGTCAATGCCCTGCTCGGTTTTGCCCCCTATCGCGGTTCCCTGTGCGTCAACGGAGTGGAGCTTCGTACCCTGGACATCAGCCAGTGGCGCCAGCAGCTAGGCTGGCTCTCCCAGAATCCCCAACTCTTCCACAGCTCCCTGCGGGACAACCTGCTGCTGGCCAGACCATCCGCCAGCGACGCCGAGCTGGAAGCCGCGCTCAAGCGCGCCCAGGCCTGGGAGTTCGTCAATGAGAAAGGGCTGGACTATCGGGTCGGGGATCAGGCGGGCGGCCTCTCCGTCGGCCAGGCCCAGCGCATCGCCCTTGCCCGTACCCTGCTCAAGACGACCCAGATGATGGTGCTGGATGAACCCACTGCCAGCCTGGATCGCCATTCTGAGCGGGCCGTCATGAGCGCCCTCGAACAGGCCGCACAAGGTCAGACCCTGCTGATGATCACCCACCGCCTCGATCAGCTCAGCCAGATGGACAACATCCTGGTGCTGGCGCACGGCAAGCTGGTGGAGCAGGGACGTTTTGCCGCACTCGGCGAGGCCCGGGGCCCCTTCGCCCGCCTCCTGTCGCAATCCCAAGGTTTCGGAGACTCTCTCGATGACTGATCTATTGCCGTTCCTGCGCCTTTATCGCCAGCACTGGCTCAGCCTCTCCATCGGCCTGCTGCTGGCCCTGGTCACCCTGGTAGCCGGCATGGGCCTGCTCTCCCTCTCCGGCTGGTTCCTCTCCGCCGCCGCCGTCGCCGGGCTGGCGGTCGCCACCCGAGACACCTTCAACTACATGACCCCTGCGGGGGGCGTGCGGTTCTTCTCCATCGTGCGCACCGCCAGTCGCTGGGGCGAGCGGGTCGTGAGCCACGACGCCACCTTCCGGGTGCTGACCCGGCTGCGGGTCTGGTTCTGGCAAAAGCTCTCCCCTCTCTCCCCCGGCTCCCTTGCCGGTTTTCGCCAGGCTGACCTGCTCAACCGTCTGGTGGCCGACATCGACGCCATGGATCACGTCTATCTGCGCCTCATCACCCCCATTGGGGCGGCGCTGCTGAGCTGCGCCGGGCTGGTCTTCTTCCTCTCCTTCTTCGATGGTCGCCTGGCGCTGACGCTGGGAGCCATTCTGCTCTTTGGCATGCTGGCCTTGCCCCTGGTCTTCTATTTTGCCGGGCGCGCGCCGGGCCGCCAGCTCATCGCCGAGAAGTCCAACCTGCGTACCCGCATGGTGGACTATCTGGACGGCCAGGCCGAACTGCAGATGTTCGCCGCCGCTCCCGAGGCGCTCACCGGATTGCAACAGGCGGAGCAGGCCCTGATCCGGGCCCAGGCCCGCATGGCCCGCGTCAGCGGCCTGGCCGCCTTCTCGGTGCAGTTGCTGAGCGGCTGGACTCTGACCCTGATGCTCTGGCTGGCCGGTCACGGCGTCGGTGGCAGTGCCCCTGACCCCATCACGGCACTCATGGTGTTCGCTACCCTGGCGAGCTTCGAGGCGCTGCTGCCGCTGGCCGGTGCCTTCCAGCACCTCTCCACCAGCCTCACCTCCGCCCGCCGTCTCAACGAGATCCTGCAAGAGGCCAAGGCGCCGGAGTGGGGAGCACAGCAAGCCCCCGCTGCCCGGGGTGCCGTGCAGATAAGCGACCTGCATTTCACCTATCCAGGCCAGGATGCACCCGTGCTGCAAGGGTGCACCCTGCAACTGCATGCCGGAGAGAAGCTGGCGCTGCTGGGGCAGACCGGCTGTGGCAAGTCCACCCTGATGGGGTTGCTGACCCGGGAGTGGACGGCCCTATCGGGGGAGATCCTGCTCGATGGCAAGCCCCTCACCGATTACAGCGAAGAGGCGCTGCGCGCCTCCTGCTCCGTGGTGAGCCAGCGGGTCCACCTGTTTGCCGATACCCTGCGTGGCAACCTCACCCTGGCCGCCCCCGGAGCCAGCGACGAACGGCTCATCGAGGTGCTCACCCAGGTGGGGCTCGGGACTCTGCTGCGCGATGAGGGTGAGCAGGCAGAACAGGGGCTGGATGCCTGGCTCGGGGATGGCGGGCGTCCGCTCTCCGGCGGGGAGCGCCGCCGCATCGGCATCGCCCGCGCCCTGCTCCACGATGCACCGCTCTGGCTGCTGGACGAGCCCACCGAAGGGCTCGATACCCAGACCGAACGGGAGATCATGGATCTGCTGCTGACCCTGGGGGCGGATCGCACCCTGCTGCTCATCTCCCACCGCCTGCTGGGGCTGGAACGGATGGACAGGGTAGCCCTGATGGAAGAGGGTCGCATCCGTCTGTGTGCCCCCCACCAGGAGCTGCTGGAAGATGATCACTACCGCAGCCTGCACCGGCGACTGGCTCCCGCCTGATCCGGGAGTCGTCTCGCTACAATCCATTGATATGGCTAAAAATGGGGCTGGTCGCCATCGGCGACTGCCCCCTATAATGGCCCACTCGCCACCCAACAAGATGCCGATATGAAACGCCTGATCCTGATGATGCCCCTGATTGCCTCCGGTTGCGCCGACTTCGCCTTCAACAGCAATCTGGACAAGGAAAACTTCGACGAGTACTTCAAGCCGGGGAGCGTGCGGATCTACGAGCAGAGCGAGCTCGCCGACCTCAACTACCTCTACCTCGGCACCGTCGAGGGGGAATCCTGCCAGAGCGATGCCAACCAGGCGGTGCCCAATGCCGGTGAAGCCCGCACCCTGGCCCGCCGCCGCGTGGCGGACATGGGGGGCAACGGCGTCAGCTTCGACAAGTGCGCCGAGTTCAGCGACGTGCCCGGCTGCCTGAAGCAGGTGATCTGCTACGGTCAGGCGCTGAAAGTGGCCGAAGAGAAGTAAGTCCTGCCATGGCGATCGCCATCGTGCGACTCGGCAGCCCCCGCCTCGAGGATGAGGGGCTTCGCATCGGTACCGTGCGTCGCCCCCCTCGCGGCGTGCCCAAAGCGGCGTTCGCCAGCCAGGATTGGTACGACGTCTGGTTCCCCAATCTGGCCCCCAGCGCCGAGACCATGAAACTCGGTCAGACTGCCGACACCGCGGCCCGGTGGACCGCCTTCTGCAAGCAGTACAAGGCCGAGATGGCCGCCCCGGCCGCGAAGCACGATCTGGCCCTGCTGGCCGCCCTCTCCCACACTACCCATTTCTCGGTGGGGTGCTACTGCGAACAGGAGTCCCGCTGCCATCGCAGTGTGCTGAGAACCCTGCTGGCCGAGGCGGGGGCATTGCTGCGCTGAGCCCCGTCATGGATGAACACCCCACATGAGAAGAGGGCACCCCGGGGTGCCCTCTTCTTTATGGTGTCGGCTAGTACGCATTCGATGACAAGGAAACCTCCACTCCTCGTCGCAAGGCCTGTTCCTCATCAGGGGTCATGCCCGGCAGCGGCCCCCGGGGGTTGCTGGCAAGCCATACCACCAGATCGTCAACCGTCTCCTCCAGGGGGCGAAAGTTCAGCCCATGAACGATGGCGGCCTCGGCGCTGATGGTGCCATACCCAGCATACTCGGGCAGCTCGTTTGGCAGCAGCGTGGGATAGCTTTGCCAGGGCGCCACCCCTGCCGCCATCAGGTCACGCCAGGGAGCCCACTCGAGCTGCAAGGGGGTCACTGGCGTCAGCCGGGCAGTGAGGCGTTCCACCCAGTCGTTCAGTGCGATGCCGGGCTTGATCAGGTTGAAGCACCCAGCGAGTCGCTGCTCGGCAGCCCGCAGCACGAACTCGGCGCAGTCGCGCACATCCAGGTATTGCAGCCTGTCCTCCCCCAGCCCCGGCAAGAGCCAGGGCCCGCCCCGCTGCACCCGTCTCACCCACCAGGCAAGACGAGCGGTCGGGTCAAAGGGGCCGCAGAGCACGCCGGGGCGCAGGGTGCACAGGCGATCTCCCCAGCGGGCGCGATACACCGACTCGCACAGCACCTTGAGGGGGCCGTAGTCGGTGGGCGCTCCTGCCATCTCGTGCAGGGGGGCCGACTCATCCATGCCGGGTTGGGAAAAATCGCGATAGACACTGATGGTGGAGATGAAGATGAGCCGATCACAGCGCCCCAGCAGGGCGTCAGAGAGTCCTTCGGCCTGTTCGGGGCGATAGCAGCAGGTGTCGATGACCAGATCCCAGTGCCGCCCCTCGCCCCGCAAGGGGGCCAGGTCCCCGTCTCTGTCCCCGTGAAGCTGGGTCAGCTCCCGCCAATCCGGGTGCTGGCGGTGGCCGCGATTGAACAGCGTCACCTCGTGCCCCCAATCCAGGGCCAGCGTGGTCAGGTGGCGACCCAGAAAGCCGGTGCCGCCGATAATCAACAATTTCATCCCTGTCTCTCCTCTATGGCGCCCTCTCCTTGCAGCCCCTCCACGGGCAGCCGAAACGGCCATGGCCTGGCATGGTGAGCACACGTCCCAGGCACGCCCTGATGCCGCCAGGCATATCGTCATGGTGCGGGCAGCAGGCTCCTTGCCCGCTCCCCCGCCACCCCTTTTGCCGCCCCACCCTACGCAAGTTGGCACCAGGACACAGCCCCCGGGCACCGGGTCTGGGATCGGGATCACAGGGGCCGCGTCCTGGTGCTCCCCCTGCGTTTTCGGCGTGCCTGTGCTACATTGCCCGGGTTTTCAGCCAGGATCCGCCATGAAGTTCGATATCGATACCCTAGGGATCATCCGCTCTCCCTACAAGGAGAAGTTCGCCATACCCCGCCAGCCCGGCCTAGTCAGCGCGGCTCGCGCCCGCCTCGAACTGCTTCCTCCCTACGATCAGCCCGATGTGCTGCGCGGCATCGAGCAATTCTCCCATCTCTGGATCAGCTTCGTGTTTCACCAGACCATGGATCAGGGCTGGCACCCGACGGTGCGCCCGCCGCGCCTCGGCGGCAACGAGCGGGTCGGGGTCTTTGCCACCCGCTCCACCTTCCGCCCCAACCCCCTTGGCCTCTCCGTGGTCGAGCTGCACGGGGTGGGACGTGAGCGCGGCAAACTCTGGCTCGAGCTGGGCGCCGTGGACTTGCTCGACGGCACCCCCGTTGTCGACATCAAGCCCTATGTCCCCTATGCCGACAGCCTGCCCCACGCCCGTGGCGGTTTCGCCCCCGATGCCCCTACCCCGCCGCTGGCGGTGAGCTTCAGCGCCCAGGCCGAGCAACAGCTCGCCCCCTGGCTCAAGGCCCACCCGGAGCTGCGTGAACTGGTGAGGGAGGTGCTGGCTCAGGATCCCCGCCCTGCTTACAAGAAGGGCAAGCCGGATGACAAGGTGTACGGTGTCAGATTGTTCGATGTGAACGTGCGATTTCAGATAAAAGAACCGCAATGTCAGGTACTGGCCATCGAACCCGCTTGAAAAAAGCCTCTCGGGCAGCATGAAAAAAGCCACCCTCCCGGGTGGCTTTTTTATGGGCAAAACAGGGTGCTCAGCGCCGCTGCAGCAGCAGGCTGCCGATGGAGTAACCGGCCCCAAAGGAGCAGAGCACCCCGCGAGCCCCGCTCGGCAGATCCTGATTGAAGAGGTGGAAGGCGATGATGGAACCCGCCGAGCTGGTGTTGCCGTAGCGGTCGAGGATGACAGGCGCCTCCTGCTGGCTGGCGTCATGGCCCAGCAACTTGCGACCGATGAACTGGTTCATGGTGAGGTTGGCCTGATGGAGCCAGAGCCGGCTCAAGCCATCGGCCGCCCATCCCTGCTCCGCCAGCTGGGAGGCTATCTGATCGCACACCAGGGGCAGCACCTCCTTGAACACCTTGCGCCCCTGCTGGCGGAACAGCTTGTCGTCGCCGTAGCGGGTGCGCGGGCTGAGCCGGTTCAGGAAGCCGAAGTTGTTGCGGATGTTGTTGGAGTACTGGGTCACCAGCTTGCTGGCCACCAGTTGCCAGGGGTTGGCCACCTGGCAATCGGCTTCCCGCTCCAGCAGCACGGCGGTACAGGCATCCCCGAAGATGAAGTGACTGTCCCGATCGCGGAAGTTGAGGTGACCCGAGCAGATCTCCGGATTGACCACCAGCGCCAGCCGGGCGGTGCCTGCCGCCAGCATGTCTGCGGCGGTCTTGATCCCGAAGGTGGCGGAAGAGCAGGCCACGTTCATGTCGAATGCCAGGCCGCTGGCGCCGAGATAGTGCTGCAATTCGATGGCCAGCGCCGGGTAGGGGCGCGGCATGTTGGAGGCGGCGACGATGACAAGATCGATCTCCCCCGGTTCACGACCGGCGGCGATCAGCGCCTGCTCGGCGGCCGCCACCGCCATCTCCACCATGATGGAGGGCTGATCGTCCGGGCGCTCCGCCATGAGCGGCTGCATGATGTCGGGATCCAGCACCCCCTCGCTGCTCACCAGATAGCGGCTCTTGATGCCGGAGGCCTTCTCGATGAACTCGCAGCTCGAGTGCTGTTTGGCAGGCAACTGCCCAGCATCGATGGCGGAGGCGTTCTCCTCGTTGTAGAGATCCACGTACTGGTTGAAGGCCGCCACCAGCGCTTCATTGCTGACGGCAAAGGGAGGGGTATAGAGGCCTGAGCCACTGATTACGATAGAGGTCATCTTTGCTCCTGGCCGGGTGCAATCCCGGCTTGTCTGTTTTTTAGGGTTCAGAGGGTCACAGCTGGTCGATGGCCGCAGCCAGACCCGCCAGGGTCAGCGGGTGCATCCGCCCGCCGATCAATTCGTTCATCAACTTGATGGAGGGGTGCCACAGCCACTCCTGCCTTGGCAGCGGATTGACCCACACCATCTTGGGGAAATGTTGTTGCAGGCGCCCGAGCCACACCTGGCCGGGCTCCTCGTTCCAGTACTCTACGCTGCCACCTGGCCAGGTGATTTCATAGGGGCCCATCTTCGCATCCCCCACCACCATCACCCTGTAGTCGCTGCCGTAGGTGCGCAGCAGCCGCAAGGTATCGAACCGATCATCATGGCGCCTGGCATTGTCCTGCCAGACGAAGTCGTAGAGGCAGTTGTGAAAATAGAAGAACACCAGGTGCTTGAACTCGTGGCGCAGGGCCGAGAAGAGGCGCTGCACCTCGGCCACGTGGGCATCCATGGAGCCCCCCACGTCGAAGAAGACCAGCAGTTTGACCCCGTTGTGGCGCTCGGGCCGCAGTTTCACATCGAGCCAGCCTTGCCTGGCCGAGCTTTGGATGGTGTTGTCGAGATCCAGCTCGTCGGGATTGCCCCGGCGCACCCAGCGCCTGAGCTTGCGCAGGGCGAGCTGGATGGCGCGCTGCCCCAGGGGCGAGTCGTCACTGAAGTTGCGAAAGTGGCGCGCCTCCCACACCTTGGTCGCCCGCCCGTGCTGGCCCTCTCCCCCCATGCGGATCCCTTCCGGGTGATAGCCGCCGTGACCGAACGGGCTGCTGCCCCCGGTGCCGACCCACTTGTTGCCGCCGGCGTGGCGCGCTTTCTGCTCGCTTAGCCGCTGGTTGAGGGTCTCCAGCAGCTGGTCAAGCCCGCCGAGGGATTGGAGCAACGCCTTCTCCTCCGGGCTTAACAGTCGCTCGAACTCCTGGCGCAGCCAGTCGTCAGGCAGGCTCTCCGGCAACAGGGGGATGGCGGCCAATCCTTCGTAATACTCGGCGAAGGCGCGATCGAAGCGATCGTAGTGCGCCTCATCCTTCACCAGCAGGCAGCGGGATAGCTGGTAAAACTCGTCCATGTCGAGGCTGGCCAGTCTGGCTGCCAGCGCCCCGTGCAGGTCGAGCAACTCCCGCAGGCTGCAAGGAAGCTTGTGGCGGCGCAGGTGAAGGAAGAAGTCGATGAGCATTCAGCCGCCGCGGCGCGCCAGGAAGGCGAGCTTCTCGAAGAGGTGCAAGTCCTGCTCCGTCTTGAGCAGGGCACCGTAGAGTGCGGGCACCAGCTTGCCGGGCTCACGGGTGCGCAGGGCCTCGGGGGCGATGTCGTCGGCCAACAGCAGCCGGATCCAGTCCAGCAGCTCGGAGGTGGACGGCTTCTTGCGCAGCCCCTCTACCGCACGCAGCTCGAAGAAGAGATCCATCGCCTCGTCGAGCAGCTGCTCCTTGAGGTCGGGATAATGGAGCTTGACGATGGCCTGCATCTCGGCCTTGTCGGGGAAGCGGATGTAGTGGAAGAAACAGCGACGAAGGAAGGCGTCCGGCAGCTCTTTTTCGTTGTTGGAGGTGATGATGACCACGGGTCGCTGGCGCGCCTTCACGCGCTCGCCGGTCTCGTAGACATCGAACTCCATCCGATCCAGCTCCAGCAGCAGATCGTTGGGAAACTCGATGTCCGCCTTGTCGATTTCATCGATGAGCAGCACTGGCCGCTGCTCTGCGCTGAAGGCCTGCCACAGCTTGCCCCGGCGGATGTAGTGGCCTATCTCCCCGACCCTGGGGTCACCGAGCTGGGAGTCTCGCAACCGGGCGACGGCATCGTATTCGTAAAGCCCCTGCTGGGCCTTGGTGGTGGACTTGATGTGCCAGCTGATGAGCTCGGCGCCCAGGGATTCAGCCACCGCCTCCGCCAGCACCGTCTTGCCCGTACCGGGTTCACCCTTGATGAGCAGCGGCTTCTCCAGCACGATGGCGGCATCGACGGCCATCTTCAGTGCCTGTGATGCGAGATAGCGGTCGCTTCCTGCAAATCCCATGAGATCCCTTCCATTGGATGCCCAGGCAGCGGGAGCCCCCTCGGCAAGAGAGAATAAGTTCTATATGTTGTAATAACATATTGTTATAACGATTCGTCACTTCTCATTCAGAAACCACAGGGTAATCTTGTTTCATCGCCTTAACAAACACAGGGATAGCACCATGAGCAAAATTTTTGAGGACAACAGCCAGACCATAGGCAACACCCCGCTTGTTCGTCTCAACCGTGTTACCAAGGGCCGCGTGCTGGCCAAGATCGAGAGCCGCAACCCGAGCTTCAGCGTCAAGTGCCGGATCGGTGCCAACCTCATCTGGGATGCCGAGAAACGCGGCGTGCTGACCAAGGGCAAGGTGATCATCGAGCCCACCAGCGGCAACACGGGCATTGCCCTGGCATTCGTGGCTGCGGCCCGCGGCTATCCCATCACCCTGACCATGCCGGCCACCATGAGCCTGGAGCGCCGCAAACTGCTCAAGGCCCTGGGTGCCAACCTGGTGCTGACCGAAGGCCCCCTCGGCATGAAGGGCGCCATTGCCAAGGCCAACGAGATCCTCGAATCCGAGCCGGGCAAGTACGTGCTGCTGCAACAGTTTGAAAACCCGGCCAACCCGGAAATCCACGAGCAGACCACTGGCCCCGAGATCTGGGACGCCACCGATGGCGAGGTGGATGTGTTCGTGGCGGGCGTCGGCACCGGCGGCACCATCACCGGGGTCTCCCGCTACATCAAGAAGACCAAGGGCAAGGCCATCGTCTCCGTGGCGGTCGAGCCCAGCGAATCCCCCGTCATCAGCCAGAAACTGGCGGGTGAAGAGATAAAGCCCGGTCCCCACAAGATCCAGGGCATCGGCGCCGGCTTCATCCCGGGCAACCTGGATTTGAGCCTGCTGGACCGCGTCGAGCAGGTGAGCAGTGACGAAGCCATCGAGATGGCCCGCCGCCTGATGGAAGAGGAAGGGATCCTGGCCGGTATCAGCTCCGGCGCTGCCGTGGTCGCTGCCAACCGTCTGGCCGAGCAGCCGGAGTTCGAAGGGAAAACGATTGTCGTCATCCTGCCGAGCGCCGCCGAGCGTTACCTCTCCAGCGCCCTCTTCGCCGGTGTGTTCAGCGAGCAGGAATTGCAGCAGTAGTTGATCAGCCAACACCAAAACGACGGCGCTCCTCGGAGCGCCGTTTTCATTATGCGCTAAACTCTCTAGCCACCAGTGCCACTCGGCCCCTTATTTTTTGGGGTAAAATAACAAACTTGGATATGACAAAAAAAGCAGACATTCTGTGATAAATCTCATATCCTGTGCGGCGTCACGAGGTGTTTGCTGGCAAGGTATCACAAGGTAACAAAGTGTTATTTTTCGTTATAAAATAATTTCAAGCCAGTCCTGACGCGGCTTGCAGCCTGATAGCGAAAAAATACCTGGCCACGACGCCGAATACTGCACAGAAAATTGACCTGGATTAAACCATTGCAGGTCTGATTTCGTTACTTTACAACATATCCATACTGACACGGTGAGACAGGAAGCCTCATTGGCGACCATCTCTCCAAACAATATCAATAATATGGGGTGAAACCATGTACGAGAAGTCTGTTGTTATTACTGCTGAAAACGGCCTGCACACCCGTCCTGCAGCTCAGTTCGTGAAAGAAGCCAAAGAATTCCAAAGCGAGATCACTGTGGTCTCCGGTGGCAAATCCGCCAGCGCCAAGAGCCTGTTCAAGCTCCAGACCCTGGGTCTGACCAAAGGCACCAACGTGACCATCCAGGCTGACGGCCCGGACGCTCAGAAAGCCGTTGAGAAGCTGGTTGCCCTGATGGACGAGCTGGAGTAATCCAGCTTTATTCCTCCCCCACAGTCGTTTTAATAGGAAGGATTATGATATCTGGCATTCTTGCGTCCCCCGGTATCGCATTCGGCAAGGCGCTTCTTCTGAAAGAAGATGAAATCGTTATCAATCAGGGCAAGATTCCCGCCGAACAGATTGATGCCGAGATCAACCGCTTCCTCGAAGCCCGCACCAAATCAGCCGCACAGCTGGAAGCCATCAAAGAGATGGCCGGTCGCACCTTCGGTGAAGAAAAAGAGGCCATCTTCGAAGGCCACATCATGCTGCTCGAAGATGAAGAGCTGGAAGGGGATATCAGATCCTTCATCAAAGAACACAAGGCCTCTGCCGACAGAGCCGTTCACGAGGTGATCGAACAGTACGCCAAGATGATGGCCGATCTGGATGACCCCTATCTGCGTGAGCGCGCCACCGACTTCCGTGACATCGGCACCCGTCTGGTCAAGAACGTACTGGGCATCGCCGTTGTCAACCTGAGCACCATCGACGAAGAGGTCATCCTGGTCGCCAAAGACCTGACCCCGTCTGAAACCGCTCAGATCAACCTGAAATACGTGCTGGGCTTCGTCACCGACATCGGTGGCCGTACCTCCCACACCTCCATCATGGCCCGCTCCCTGGAGCTGCCGGCCGTCGTGGGCACCAACGACATTACCGAGCGCGTCAAGAACGGTGACATGCTGGTGCTGGATGCGATCAACAACCAGGTCATCATCAACCCGACCGCCGACCAGTTGAACGAAGCCAAGAAGTTCCAGGCCCAGTTCCAGGCCGAGAAGGACGAGCTGGCCAAGCTCAAAGACCTGCCTGCCATCACTCTGGATGGCCACCAGGTCGAAGTGTGCGCCAACATCGGGACCGTCAAGGATACCGAAGGCGCCATCCGCAACGGCGCCGAAGGCGTGGGTCTGTACCGTACCGAGTTCCTGTTCATGGACCGTGACGCGCTGCCGACCGAAGACGAGCAGTTCAAGGCTTACAAAGAAGTGGCCGAAGCCATGCCGGATCAACCGATCATCGTCCGTACCATGGACATCGGCGGCGACAAAGAACTGCCCTACATGAATTTCCCGAAAGAGATGAACCCCTTCCTGGGCTGGCGTGCCGTGCGTATCTTCTTCGATCGCACCGACATCATGCACGCCCAGCTGCGGGCCATCCTGCGTGCGTCTGCCTTCGGCAAACTGCGCATCATGTTCCCGATGATCATCTCCGTCGAAGAGTTCCGCAGCCTGAAGGCTACCGTGGAGACGCTGAAAGCCGAACTGCGTGCCGAAGGCAAAGCCTTTGATGAATCCATCGAAGTGGGTATCATGATTGAGACCCCGGCCGCGGCCGTGATGGCTCATCATCTGGCCAAGGAAGTGGATTTCTTCAGTATCGGTACCAACGACCTGACCCAGTACACCCTGGCTGTCGACCGTGGTAACGAGATGATTTCCGCCATGTACAACCCGCTGTCACCCTCCGTCCTGACCCTGATCAAGATGGTGATCGACGCTTCCCATGACAATGGCAAGTGGACCGGTATGTGCGGTGAACTGGCTGGTGACGAACGCGCCACCCTGCTGCTGCTGGGTATGGGTCTGGATGAGTTCTCCATGAGCGCCATCTCTGTACCGCGTATCAAGAAGCTTATCCGCAACACCAACTTCGAAGATGTGAAGGCCATGGCCGACCAGGCGCTGAGCTTTGCCACCGCCGCCGAAATCGAAGCGTGCGTAGATAACTTTATTAAGCAGAAGGCAGTCTGCTAAGATCGGCTGCAAACAGCGACAATCATCTCTAGGAGCTTTTACTATGGGTCTGTTCGACAAACTGAAGAAACTGGTTTCCGACGACAGTTCTGACACTGGCGGCATCGAAATCTTTGCTCCGCTGTCCGGCGAAATCGTCCCCATCGAAGATGTGCCTGACGTCGTCTTCGCCGAGAAGATCGTCGGCGACGGCATCGCCATCAAACCGGCCGGCAACAAGATGGTTGCTCCGTGCGACGGCACCATCGGCAAAATCTTCGAGACCAACCACGCGTTCTCTCTGGAGTCCGACTCTGGTATCGAGCTGTTCGTTCACTTCGGTATCGACACCGTCGAGCTGAAGGGTGAAGGTTTCACCCGTATCGCTCAGGAAGGTCAACAGGTCAAGCGCGGTGACACCATCATCGAGTTCGATCTGGCCGTTCTGGAAGCTAAAGCCAAGTCTACCCTGACACCTGTGGTCATCTCCAACATGGACGAGATCAAAGAGCTGGTGAAGATGACTGGCGCCGTGACCGTGGGCGAAACCCCGGTGATCCGCATCAAGAAATAATGCGCCCTGGCCTGACGCCAGCGACCGCCAAAAACCGAAGCCTGGTGCTTCGGTTTTTTTTTGCCCCTTCCATCTCCCGATACTCCATGGGCTCCCGCACAGGTCAGCATGACGGCAAACAGGCAGAAATGTTATCGAGATCAACACGGGCATAAGCAAGCCGAGTACCCTCAAGAGGGATACCTGTGGGTCCTTTGGCTCGATATGAGACGGGATGAAAAGAGATAAACCGCTTAAGTGGCGAGGAGACAACGATGCTGAGAAATACCGAACAACGTTATGGCAGCCTGAGCATAGGGCTGCACTGGTTGACCCTGCTGCTGATGATCGCCGTCTACGGCCTGATGGAGTTCAGGGACATCTTCCCCAAAGGGTCGGCTGGCCGCGACCTGATGAAGGAGTTTCACTTCATGGTGGGTCTGCTGATCCTGGCGCTGGTGGTCGTGCGCCTGCTGGTGCGCGTGGGTAGCCCTTCACCGCGTATCGTGCCCGAGCTCTCCCCCCTGATGCTCACGCTGGCCAAGCTCGCCCACCTGGCGCTCTATGGCTTCCTGATCCTCACCCCGCTGCTGGGCTGGCTGCTGCTGAGTGCGGGCGGCAAGCCCATTCCCTTCTTCGGCCTCGCACTCCCCGCCCTCATCGCCCCCGACGACGGCCTGAAGGGTACCATCAAGGAGCTGCACGAGACGCTGGCCAACATTGGCTATGCCCTGATTGCCCTGCACGCGGCGGCAGCCATCTACCACCACCATGTGCTCAAGGACAACACCCTGACCAATATGCTGCCCGAGCGCAAATAACCGGCGACGGGTTGCACACCAACAGAAAGGCCCCTGTGACAGGGGCCTTTCTGTTCATGGAGGGTCATGGGCGACACATCGTCATCCGGGCAACACCACCCGGCTTTCGCCGCCGCCGAGGGCCTCCACCCGCACCTGCACGCCGATCCGCTCCACCAGGGTCTGCACGTGGGAGATGACCCCGATCTGGCGACCGGCCGCCTGCAGGGAATCGAGGCTTGAGAGCGCCAGATCCAGGCTGTCGGGATCGAGGGTGCCGAAGCCCTCATCGATGAACAGCGATTCGACCTGGGTCTGGCGCGACGACAGGCTGGAGAGGGCCAGCGCCAGCGCCAGCGACACCAGGAAGCTCTCGCCGCCGGAGAGGGAGTCCACCGAGCGCACCTCGTCCCCCATGTCGAGATCCACCACCTGCAGCGCCAGATCGGTGCCGGGCACCCGCTCCAGTCGATAGCGGGGGGAGAGCTCGGCGAGCTGGGCGTTGGCCTCCAGCAGCAGTCGCTCCAGGGTGAGGCTCTGGGCGAAGGTACGCAGCTTGGCGCCGCTGGCCGAACCGATAAGGTCACAGAGCCGCTGCCAGTGATCCGCCACCGCCTGCTGGGCGGCCAGTTCCTCCTGCAGGGTGCCCGCCTTGAGGGCCGCCGCCTCCGCCTGTGCCAGCGTGCTCTTGCACTGGAACAGCTGCTCGTCGAGGGCGCGGCAGTGCGCCTCCAGCGCTGTCAGCCGGCTGTCGAGTTCCTGGGGCGCCAACGCGGCCAGCTCGGGGTGATGCTCGCGGTAACGATCCCGCTTGCTCTCCTCCAGCGCCAGCGCCCGCTGCCGCTCGGTCAAACGGGTACGCGCCTCGGCGCGGGCATCCTCCAGCGCCTGCAAGGCGGCGCGGCGCCCCTTGATCTCATCCGGGCTCATGGCCAGCAGGCGGCGCAGATCATATTCGGCGATGCCGAGGCTGCTGGCGTGGGCAGCCCAGCGCCCCAGCACCTCCCGTCGCCGCCGGCTGCTCACCTGCTTCTCCTGCTCCAGATGGCTGAGACGGGTCTTGAGCTCGGTCTGGCGCTCGCGCAGGGTGCGGGCCGCCCCCTGCATCGTCTCCAGCTCGCTGGCAAGTTGCTGCAGCCGCTGCTGCCAGCGGCTCTCGACCAGGGCAATCTCCTCCCCCCCCAGGCAGGTGGCACGACTGGTAACCAGCCCCTGCCGTTGCTGTTCATGTTCCTTGTAGTCGCGCTCGAGCTTGTGCAGCAGCTCACGCTGGGTCTGCAAGCGCGCCTCCTGAGCACTCAGGGTCGGGGTGAGGCTGGCAATCTCGCCGGTCAGCCGCTCCCACTCGCTCTGGCCGTGCAGCCAGGCCTCGCAGGCCCGCTGCCACTCGCGCCACTGCTGGCTGCCCAGCCACTGACGCCAGGGCTGGCCTCCCATCTGCTCGTCGAGCCGGCTGCCCCCCTGTTCAAGGCGCTGGCGCAGGGTCGTTTCCTGCTCGCCCATCGCATTCACCTCCCCTTCCAGAGCGATGCGCTGGCGATCGGCCTCCTGCCACTGCTGCTCGAACTGCTGGTGCTGGCTGGCCAGCTGGCTCAGCTGCTGGCGCACGGCCTGCAACTGCTGCTGCCCCTGCTGGGCCTCGCGCAGTTGCTGCTGGCTGCGGGCCAGCCCCTGCTCCAGACTCTGGCCGCGGCCGAGCAGGGTACTCATCAACTCGTTCCACTCGATCGGGCTCTGACGCAGCGGCAGCGGATGGCCCAGCAGCTCGGCACCGCCCAGCTGCTGCCAACGCTGGGTCAGCTGCTCGGCGCGCGTCTCCAGCTCAGGTAGATGCTGCTGACGCACTGCCAGCTGGCGGGCCAGCTCCTGGCGTTCGCTCTCGCACTGAATGTATTGGTGATTGAGCCGCTCCCACTCGAGCTCCAGGCTGCGGACGCGCTCCGCCAGCTGGCCGAGAATACCGGCCACATGCGGCTGGCTCTGGTGATAGGGGTGCTCCTCGGCGCCGCAGAGCGGGCAAGGTTCACCGTCGCGCAGGATGTGGCGATGCTGCTCGAGAC
>NZ_CAWMFQ010000394.1:0-1157 GCF_963866995.1 Aeromonas sp. ZOR0002
GGATGACCAGACCCGAGTACCTATGCAGGTCTGGATGTCACCCGAATTTACCAACATAAAAAGGCTGGACATGAAATGCTTGCAAAATAATGCAAGTATCTATCGTTATTCGCATGACAATCTGTTTTCATCTGTTTTAGGTATCTGGGATATTAAAACTAAGGTTTACAACCAGACCTTAGATATATTCAGGCAGTGTAGAAAACTCTGAGTTACACATCATTTTTAATAAAGTAGTTCCAGCGAAATTTAGGATTTATCAGGGAGAAAATATGTTTTCGGCAGTAAAAATAAAAGTTGTTTCATTTGTCTTATTATTGGCCTTGGTCTTTTCGTTTTTACTTAATTGGCCAGTTTTGCTCCATTTTTATGACATCCTGTCAAATCTTGAACACTTCAAGATCGGTTTCGTCATTTCAATTCCTTTTTTACTCGTTGCGGCACTTAACTTCGTCTTCATGCCTTTTTCGTTCCGCTACCTGATGAAGCCTTTCTTCGCCTTCCTCTTTGTTACGGGCTCTATTGCCAGCTATACCATGATGAAATATCGGGTGATATTTGATGGTGACATGATCCAGAACATATTTGAAACCAATCAAAGTGAAGCATATGCCTACATTAATCTACCAATCATTATGTGGGTTTTATTCACAGGTGTGCTTCCTGCCATATTAATTTTCTTTGTGAAGATTGAATATGCATCTACTTGGTATAAAGGTATTGCTCAGAGAGCCCTCTCTATGCTGGCCTCGTTAGCAATAGTTGGGGTTATTGCTGCCTTGTACTACCAGGATTACGCATCTATTGGTCGTAACAATCAGACTCTAAATCGTGAAATTGTTCCAGCTAACTTCATGTATAGCACCAGTAAATATCTTTATAGACGCTATATGGCTGAGCCCGTCCCCTTTGCTACTTTAGGCGATGACGCTACACGAGTAGCGAAAGAAGACAAACCCACTCTGATGTTTTTGGTTGTTGGTGAAACTGCTCGTGGTAAAAATTTCTCCATGAATGGCTACGAGAAAGAAACTAACGCTTTTACCAGCAAGATTGATGATGTCATTTCTTTTAACGATGTTCGTTCATGTGGTACTGCTACAGCAGTATCGGTTCCCTGCATGTTCTCCAATATGGGGAGAAAGGAGTTTGATGAT
>NZ_CAWMFQ010000395.1:0-31492 GCF_963866995.1 Aeromonas sp. ZOR0002
CATGTCAAGGTAGTGCTCTAACCAACTGAGCTATAAACCCACTTCATAAACCGGGTTGAAAACCCGTTTTATCCCGCCAGCACTGCTGGCGTGGTCGGCATACTACCCATGGCCCCCAAGGCTGTCAACAAGGGACATGCACAAAGGAGACTGTTTGCCCAGTTCTTGTGCAGCCTGTTGATTTTACAGGCGAGCCGTCCCAAAAGTGCGGCTCCCCGTGCCCCTGGCCGCGCCCTATTGCGCCCGGGAGAGGGCGGTGCAGGCCGCGGGGCTGGCGAAGCGGCCGTAGATGACGCGCAGCCGTGCGCCAAGCATGAGGGCGGCGGAGGTGAGACCGACGATGAAGCCTATCCAGAAGCCCTGCGGGCCCATGCGCGGTACCACCCAGTCGGTCAGCCCCAGGATCATGCCGGTGGGCAGACCCAGCCCCCAATAGGCGACGATGGTGACGTAGAAGATGGCCTGGGTATCCTTGTAACCGCGCAGGGCCGCCGCGGCCACCACCTGTACAGAATCGGAGATCTGGTAGATGGCGGCGAAGAAGAGCAGGGTGGCGGCGAGGCCGATCACCTGCAGGTCGTCGGTGTAGATCCCCGCGATGGGGTCGCGCAGCAGCACGGTGAGGGCGGCGGTTGCGGCGGCGACGCCCATGCCCAGCATCAGGCCGGTGCGGGCGGCGACCCTGGCCTGATCCGGTTGACCTTCCCCTATGTTGTGACCGACCCGGATGGTCACGCCGACACCGATGGACAGGGGCAGCATGAAGACCAGGCTGGAGAAGTTGAGCGCAATCTGGTGACTCGCCACCGTCTCCGCGCCGAAGGGGGCCAGCATCAGGGCCACCACGGTAAACAGGGTCACCTCGCAGAAGATGGCCATGGCGATGGGGAACCCCAGGCGGAACAGGCGCCAGATCCGGCTGCCGTTGGGGCGTGCCAGCTGGGCGAACAGGTTGATGCGCTTGAAGTGGGCAGAGCACTTCACATAGACGATCATCGCCAGCAGCATGGCCCAGAGCACGATGGCAGTGGCCACGCCGCAGCCGACGCCGCCGAGTTTCGGCATGCCGAAGTGGCCGTGAATGAAGATGTAGTTGGCGGGGATGTTGACCGCGAGCCCCACGAAACCGATCACCATGGTCGGCATGGTGTGGGAGAGCCCCTCACTGAAGTTGCGCAGCACCTGGAACATCACGAAGGCGGGCAGGCCCCACAGGATGGCGTGCAGGTAGCCGGCAGTCTTGGCCGCCATGACGGGATCCACGTCCATGAATTGCAGTGCCAGGGGGCTGAAATAGAGTGTCACCATGGCGATGGGCGTGACGATGAGGGCGAGCCAGAAGCCCTGGTGCACGGCGGGGCGCACCTCGTCCTGCTTGCGAGCGCCGTTGAGCTGGGAAACGATGGGGGTGAGGGCCATGATGATGCCCTGCACCAGCAAGATGATCGGCAACCAGAAGCTGGACGCCACCGACACGGCGGCAAGATCCACGGCGCTCACCTGTCCCGCCATCACGGTATCGACGAAGTTCATGGCGATCTGGGCCACCTGGGCGACCAGAATGGGGCTGGCTAGACGAACGAGCTGCTTCGCCTCGGACCAATAACGTTGCACTGACACCTCCGAGTGGATCAGATAAAAGAGAAAGAGCGGGCAAGAGAGATGGGCTTTTGCCTCCTCGTCCTGAGGAGACAAAATGCGGGGGTGTCATTCTAGCCTGAAAAACCGCCAACGGGGAAGGTCGGCGGCAGATTTGTAGTCGGGATCAGGCGTCTTCGTGATCGCTGATCAGCAGATTGGCCGCGGCATAGGCCGCCTGCTCGCGCAGATCCGCCGGTACCCGCTCGTCGGAGGCCACGGCGTTGAGCGCCCGTATGCTGGCGGCGATGGCCTGGGGCACATAACCCTGCTCGCCGGAGCCAATCTGGTTGTAGGCGATGCGAATGGCTTCACAGCATTGATATACCTGCATTTTTGTTTCCTCGTTCAGTCTGGATTGATTGGGGTCACTATAGCGATCGCGCCTCTCCTTGTCAGCCGGCACCCTTGTCTTGCAAGGTGGCCGGGGGTAACCTGCCGACAATTTTCACAGCCTGGAGAGACTCATGTTCACCGGCATCGTACAAGGGACCGCCGAACTGGTGGCCATCGATTCACTGCCCAATTTTCGCACCCACGTGATCCGCATGCCGAGCCCGGCCTGGGGCGAGGGGCTGGCCCTGGGGGCTTCGGTGGCCCACAACGGCTGCTGCCTGACCGTCACCCGGGTGGAGGGGGATCTGGTCAGCTTCGATCTGATGCAGGAGACCCTGCGCCTCACCAACCTTGGGCAGCTGGTGGTGGGTGACAAGGTCAACGTGGAGCGGGCCGCCCGCTTTGGGGACGAGATTGGCGGCCATGCCATGTCCGGCCACATCATGGGCACGGCCGAGGTGACCTCGGTCATCGACACCCCCAACAACCGCCAGGTGTGGTATCGCCTCGATCCTGCGCTCATGAAGTACGTGCTGACCAAGGGCTACATCGGCATCGACGGCATCAGCCTCACCGTGGGCGAGGTGCGCGCCAGGGAGTTCTGCGTCAACTTGATCCCCGAAACCCTGGCCCGCACCAACCTGGGCTGGGTCAAGGCCGGCTGGCAGACCAACATCGAGATTGACCCCCAGACCCAGGCCATCGTCGACACGGTGGAGCGGGTGCTGGCGGCGCGCCAGTAACCACCTGAGCGCTGCCCCCAGGGTTCGAAGAGGAGGGCGGCATCACGGGAAAGGCGCCCTCTTGTGGAAGAGGCGCCGCCCCAGGGCCTTGGAGACTTCCCTATGTTTGTCGTGACATTGACTTATGTGAAACCGCTGGCGGAGATCGATGCCCTGATCCCGGCCCACATTGCGTGGCTGGAGCGGCAGTATGCCGCAGGCCATTTTCTGGCATCCGGGCGTCGGGTACCCCGAGTCGGGGGCGTCATACTGGCGCAGGGCGTGAGCCGAGACGCCCTGGAGGCGATGCTGGCAGAGGATCCCTTCAAGCAGGCAGAGGCGGCCGATTATCAGGTGGTGGAGTTTGTTCCGACCATGACGTCGGCGAAGGCGGCGTGCTTGAGGGAGGCGTGATCCAGCCTGACGATGGCACCAGAACAAACGGGGCCCACAGGGTCCCGTTTGTTTTTGTCTGTGTCTGGACAGGGGGATTCAGAACAGCTGCTCGTCGTCGGCATCCACGAAGAGTTGCAGGCAGTCACGGGCTTCATCCCGGTGCAGACGCAGGTGGATGGGGTTGCAGCAGGCCATGCAATCCTCGTAGAACTCCTGATCCCCCTGGCTGGCATCCAGCTCGACCCGGGTGTGGTGGCCGCAGTGGGGGCAGACGATACGCTTGCTGGTGTATTCGATCATGGTGACCTCCTCGGGCCCGTGGGCCGTCTCTGTGCTCCTGCTGATTCTAGTCGCCACAAGGCGGCGCAACCGCGAGCAAGCGCACGTTTATGAGCGGGCTCAAGGGAGGCAGGAGGTCAGTCCGTGTTGCCTACTTGACCCAGCCGGCCAGCATCTCTGCGTTCAGCTCGGCAAGAGAGCGCAGTTCGTGGTTGGCGATGGCCAGACGGGGATCGCCGACCAGCGCCGGGTCCGGCACGATCAGCGCCGTCATGGAGGCTGCCTTGGCTGCCAGCAGGCCGGTGAAGCTGTCCTCGATGGCGAGACAGTGCACAGGCTCGACGCCGAGCTTCTCGGCGGCGTGGATATAGACATCCGGGTGGGGTTTGCCAAAGCGCTCCACCTCGGCGGAGTGGACCGCCATGAAACGGTCCTGGATGCCGAGTTTGCCGAGCACCGCCTCGACCATGGCAAACGGGGAGGAGGTGGCGAGCCCGATCTTGAGCCCTTGGGCCTCGATGAGGTCGAGCGCTTCCAGCACCCCGGCCTTGGGCTGCCCCTCTTGCAGGATGAGCGCGATCACCTGATCCAGAATGCGCTGTACCACCTCTTCCTGGCTGGGGCTGTTCCAGGGGCGGATCCGGTACCAGTGGGCCACCAGCTGATCGATGCGCACCCCTATGGTGGAGTTGCAGTCCTCCTCGGTGTGGAAGTGGCCCAGTTCGGCGAAGACGGCCATCTGTGCCCGTTGCCAGAAGGGTTCCGAGTCGATCAGAACACCATCCATATCGAAGATCACGGCAGTTAACATCTTGTACTCCTGACATAGGTGAAGGGGGGATTATAAGCCCGGTGCTTCAATGGGAAAGGGGCAGTCACCTGCCCCTTGCGCCGGATCACGCAGATAAACGTTTGTTTTTGCGTGGTAAAGCGGATTGCCTAGAACAGTACTTCTACCCGGGCTGCCACCGTCTTGGCCTGCTCCACGGCTTCCTGGCAATCCTGCCCACGGGCGAGCGCCACCCCGAGGCGACGACGACCGGCGATCTCCGGCTTGCCAAAGAGACGCAACTGGGCACCGGGCACCAGGGCCAGTGCCTCGCCAATCCCCTGATAGCGGATATCCTGGCTGTGGCCTTCCCGCAGCACCACGGCAGAGGCGCTCGGGCCGTACTGGGTGATGGTGCCGACGGGCAGCCCCAGGATGGCGCGCACGTGCAGGGCGAACTCGGAGAGATCCTGGGAGATCAGGGTCACCATGCCGGTGTCGTGGGGGCGGGGGGAGACTTCGCTGAACCACACCTCGTCGCCCCTGATGAAGAGCTCGACCCCGAACAGACCGTAGCCGCCAAGGGCTTCGACCACCTTGGCCGCCACCTCCTTGGAGCGGGCCAGGGCCAGTTCGCTCATGGCCTGGGGCTGCCAGGATTCGCGGTAGTCGCCATCCTCCTGACGATGGCCGATAGGCTCGCAAAAGTGGATGCCATCGACGGCGCGCACCGTGAGCAGGGTGATCTCGTACTCGAAAGGAACGAAGCCTTCGACAATCACCTTGCCACGACCGGCACGGCCCCCCTCCTGGGCATAGGTCCAGCTCTCATCCAGCCTGGCGAGATCGCGCAGCAGGCTCTGCCCCTTGCCGGAGGAGCTCATCACCGGTTTGACCACGCAGGGGAGGCCGATGGCCTCGACGGCGGCCACAAACTCCTCCTTGCTCTGGGCAAAGCGGTAGGCAGAGGTGGGCAGTCCCAGGGTTTCGGCGGCGAGGCGACGGATCCCCTCCCGGTTCATGGTGAGCTGGGTGGCGCGGGCATTGGGCACCACCTTGACCCCTTCGTGCTCGAGGGCGGCCAGGGTGTCGGTGGCGATGGCTTCAATCTCGGGGATGATGAGGTCGGGCTTGACCTCGGCCACCAGGGCGCGCAGGGCGGCACCATCCAGCATGTCCAGCACGCGGGCCTGGTGGGCCACCTGCATGGCGGGGGCGTTGGCATAGCGGTCGGCGGCGATCACCTCGATACCGAGCCGCTGCAGCTCGATGGCGACCTCCTTGCCGAGTTCGCCTGATCCCAGCAGCAGGGCGCGGGTCGCAATGGGGCGGGTGGCGGTTCCAAACATCTGATCTCTCCTGAGGTCGGTGGTCAGCAGGGCTGATCCGGGTGAGCAAAAAAAGAGGCACGCATGGCGTACCTCAGGAAGTGGGTGGGTGGGCGCGCTGCTCCAGATGGGTGAGCAGGGTGATGGCGCCGATGATGATGGCCGCCCCCAGCCACAAGCGACCGGGGGGCGCCCAGCCAAATACCAGCCAGCCGGCCAGCACGTTCATGGGCAGCTTGGCAAAATCAAAAGGTTGCACGAAGGAGGCCTCCGCCACGCTGTAGGCGCGGGCGATGGACATCTGGGCCAGTGCCGACAGTACGCCCGAGGCGGCCACCAGCAGCCACTGGGTTTCGCTCGGCCACTGCCATTCAGGGATCGCCAGCATGGCGTTGAACGGGGTGCTGAAGACGAGCAGGTAGACGACGATGGTGTGGGACGACTCGCTGGCTGCCTGATAGCGCACCAGCAAGGAGTAGCCTGCCCAGAAGAGGGCGGCCGCTACCGGCAGCAGGGAGGCCAGGGTGAAGTCGTCGGTCCAGGGGGCCAGGATCAGCATGGCGCCGACAAACCCCGCCAGGGTCGCGAGAATGCGGGCCCGGCTCACCTGCTCTTTGAGAAAGAGGGCTGATCCCAGGGTGGCAAACAGGGGGGAGGTCATCAAGAGCGCGATCCCCTGCCAGATGGGGACGGGGACCGCCAGTGCCCAGAGCCAGAACTGGATGCCGGTCACCGCAAGGGCGACCCGCAGCAGGTGCAGGCGCAGCTGGTTCGTCATCAGGGACTGGCGCAGACCGTGGCGCACCAGCCAGGGCAGCAGGCAGACCAGGGCGATCAGATATTGGTGAAAGGCGACCTGGGTCGAGGGGAGGCCGAGCGTGAAGCTGACATACTGGCTCAGGCTGTTGACGGCGGCGAAGCAGAGGCCTGCCACCATCATCCAGACGGCGCCGGCAAAGGGGGAGTGCCTGCGGGAGGAGGTCATGAGATCCGGATCACGTACAAAAAGTGCGGCGGATCATAACGGCAATCGTTTGTCATGCCAAGGGTGCGGAGTTTGATGAGCCCCTCTCTGCCGAGGAAATGCACAGACATCAAATTTTTTGAATGACTTGAGCATCTATTTTCGCTATCAGGCTTTAATGCCAGTCTTTATAGTGACCTCCATCGACAGCCTGGCTGTTCAATTGACAATCAAATGGAGTTTCACCATGGCCAATATCCTCGTTCTGAAGTCCAGCATCCTGGGCCACTATTCCCAATCCAACGCCCTGATCGACGGCTACCTGGCCGAGCGCCAGGGTGACACCATCCAGGTACGCGATCTGGCGACCCTGAACCTGCCGGTGCTGGACGGCGAGCTGGCCATGGGCCTGCGTGGTGGCGAGAACCTGAACGAGCGTCAGCAAGCGGTGCTGGCCCAGTCCGACGAGCTGGTCGCCGAGCTCAAGGCGAGCGATCTGGTGATCATCGCGGCCCCCATGTACAACTTCAACATCCCGACCCAGCTGAAAAACTGGATCGATCTGGTGGCCCGTGCCGGCGTGACCTTCCGTTACACCGAGACCGGTCCGGTCGGCCTGGTGGAGAACACCCGCGCCCTGGTGGTCAGCCCCCGTGGCGGCATGCACGTGGGCAATGCCACCGACCTGGTGACCCCCTACATGCGTACCGTGCTGGGCTTCATCGGCATCAACGAAGTGGACTTCATCTATGCCGAAGGCATGGGCATGGGGCCGGAGGCGCAAGCCAAGGGGATCGAGCAGGCCAAGGAGCAGCTGGAAACCCTGGCTTACTGATGCCACTCGGGGTCTTGGCCCCCAGTATCCTGAAACAACAACGCAGCCCTCGGGCTGCGTTGTTGTTTTTGGGCAGGCATCACGCTCTGGCGTCGTTATTCGCGCAGGAAGTGGCGACAGCCGCTGCCGACCATCAGAAAGACCGCCACCAGGGAGGCCAGCAGCAGTGTGGTGAGCCACTGCTCGGCGCTGCTGGGGACCTGGGGGAGGAAGAGGCTGATCACCAGCAATGTGCAGAGGGTGATCAGGCTGGTTGGTCGAATGAGGCGCATCATGGGTCATCCTTGGCTGCGGGTGGTGAACGAGAGGCTAACCGCAGTCTGTGACAACAAGATGTATCCATACCTCTTGCGAACATCAACGGACCGGGTAGCCACCACCTTAGCAGCTTTTGCCGACGGAGCCAGCGGCATGGGTCGGGTTGTGATCCGGATCCCTATCTGAACTGCTTCTGATCTTCCTGATAGTGAAAATCGCCACTGGCCAGCCTGGCAACCAGGGCCTCTTGATCGAGATCCTGCGCCCGGCAGAGGTCATCGAGATCCTCGTAGTGATCACGCAACTGCATGTTGACCAGGCTCAGCAGCATGTTGACATCCATGGTGGCAAAGTTGTTCAGCTTCATGAGGGTTGCTCGTTGTCCAGCAGGTGAAGTTGTTCGATGGCATCGCTGACGCTCTGCAGGTGCAGGCGAATGCTCTGGCGCGCCTCGGCCGGCAGATAGTCGGTGAGGGTGTGCTGCCAGCTTCCCGCCTCCGTCTTGAGCTGCTGGAACAGGGTGAGCCCCGCCGGGGTGAAGGAGACCAGGCTGATGCGCTTGTCCTGCACGCTGTTCTCGGTGAACAGGATGCCTTTCTCCACCAGACGATGGATCTCGCGGGAGATCCGTACCTTGTCCATGCCGCTCGCCTCCACCAGCTCCTTCTGGCTGATGGGGTAGTGGGGGCCGAGCACCATCATCAGGCGCCACTGGGGCACGGTGAGTTGGTACCGCTGCTGATAAAACTGTTCAAAGGTATCGCGCACCATCTCAGCGGCGTGAACCAGCTGATAAGGAGGGTAGTGCGCGAGCAGCTCAATGATCTTCGACATATGACATCCTGCTGTGGCGGCTGCATCGGGTGCAGTTTCTCTTGATACTTTGGCCTTGATGATACGTAACACAGGGGCATTTGTCTGACCAGTCACCAGAAAAATGTGCGTTTGCGCACGTGTTCTGTCATCGAATCGGCAATTGGGGTCTCAACTGGCCTGCTTGCCCGCACTCTTTCGCAGCCATATCAAGGCGTTGTGGGTCAGCCAGGCCTCGCGACTCTGCAAGGCATAGAGCGCCGCCTCGTCACGGCTGCCCCCCTGCCAGCGGCGAGGCTCCTGCTTGGGCAAGCGGCGCTGGCCCAGCAAAGTGGCGGGCACATGGGGATTGACACCCATTGCCGCCGCCAGATGAGGGCGTGCCGCCGCTTCCCCTTCGCAGACAAAGCTCATCAAGGCCTTGTTGTAGAGCAGCCAGCAGGAGGCTTCATCAAAGCGCACCAGCAGTTGTTGCAGGGCATCCCACTCCCCTTGCCAGGCATAGAGGGTGGAGAGGGGGTGGCGGCAAGCGGGCTCGTCGGCGCGGCAGAGTGCGAGCAGGGCCAGGTACTCATCCCGAGCCTGCCCAAGCTGCCCAAGTCGCAGCAGGCAATCGGCTCGACCGGCCCTGGCCGCGATCAGAGGGCGTGCCTCGGGGACCTGCCAGCCATGGCCCGCGTGGGCTTGCCAGAATGCCTCATCGAACAGGAGGTTGGCATCGGCAATGATGCGCTCGAACCAGCCAAGGCGAGCGAAGGGATCGCGGCTCTCTGCCGCCAGCTCGAACCACTGCTGCCACTGGCGAGTCTGCTCGTTGTCCAGGGACGGGCTCTCTTCAGGTTCGGCCTCGTAGTGATCCTGGCCGAGCAGGAGGTTGAGGGCCGTCTTCATCTGCTGGCGTTGACGCTTGCAAAAATCGAGGAAGGGGAGCTCGCTGGCCGCAGCCTGGTGCAGCATCATGGCCATGGGCTTGTCGCGAAACAGGCAGAGCTCGGCCACCAGGCTGAAGCGATGGCGGGTCGCCGGATCGTTCAGGTCGGTCGGCGCCGGCCAGCAGGCCACCCCCTGACTGAAGCCATAGCTCCATTGGCCCAGAGGATGGCGCTTGTCAAACACCTGCTCCGGGTTGTCGGTAGAGAGGCGACACTGGCTCGGCAGGGCCAGCTGCGCGTCGTCGGCCTGGGCTTCCAGCTCGGCGATCAGGTGATGCAGCGCCTCGGCACTCTTCTCGTCCAGCGCTGCATCATGAGGCAGCAGGCCGGCCAGCGGATCTTGCCAGTCGGGGGCAACGGGCCCCGTCAGACGGGCGCACAGGAAGCCGTGCAGGGCGGGGTAACTCATCTCCTGCTGGCTGTGGGTCTGGATCCATTGATTGAGATGACGGGTACGAGTGGCTGGGTTCATCGACGCTTCCTCTGGATTTGACGGCCGCGAAGTCTACCTAAAAGTGGGGTTATTTGCAGCAAAGGGGAAACTGAATGCTGCTAATATCGTCAATCTGGCCGCCCGGGAGCGGGAAAAGAGGTCAGACACAGGGGGGAGGGGCTAGGTCCTGCTGCCGCTCTGGGGTAACATGCGCGCCTGCATGACATAAATCGGCCCCGTCCTCTCTCATCCGACGGCGGCGATGCACCTCTATATGACGGGTCTTCCATGAGATGGGCCCATCCGGATATTGAAAGAAGAGATCACCATGTTACAAATTGGCAAGATGAACACCCTGACCGTCGTCGAGATTGAGGAGCGCGGCGCCTGGCTGGCGGCGGGGGAATACGGCGAGCTGCTGCTGCCCAGGCGCCAGTTGCCGGAAGGCGTCGCCGAGGAGAGCGAGGTGTCCGTCTTCCTCTATCTGGATGCTGATTGCGAACCGGTGATCACCACCGACAAGCCCTTCGCCATGGTGGGGGACATCGTCGGTCTCAAGGTGGTCAACGCCAACAAGATTGGTGCCTTCCTCGACTGGGGCATGAAGAAGGATCTCTTCGTACCAAGCCGTGAGCAGAACAAGCCGATGCAGGTGGGCCATGTCTATCTGGTGCACCTGATGCTGGACAACGAAGGGCGCATGGTCGGCACCAGCCGTCTGGAGCGCTTCCTGCGCATCGACCCCCCTTTCAAGAGCGGTGACGAGGTGACGGTGCTGCCGGGGGAGCACACCCCCCTTGGCATCAAGGCCGTGGTCAATGGCCAGTACGCCGGCATGCTGTTCAAGAACGAGGTGTTCGGCCGCGTGATGACGGGCCGACCGCTGACCGCCTGGGTCAAGCAGGTGCGCGAAGATGGCAAGCTGGACCTGACCCTGCAAAAGCCGGGGCTGGCCCGGATGGATGACGCCGGTGCGCGCATCCTGCTGCGCCTGCAAAAGCAGGGGGGCAGCCTTGCAGTGGGAGACAAGAGCGAACCTGACGTCATCTACAAGATGTTCAGCATGAGCAAGGGCACCTTCAAGAAAGCGATCGGCGGCCTCTACAAGCAGGGCAAGATCGTCATCGAGGAGCACAGCATTCGCCTCGTGGGCTCCGACACGCCGGCAGGGGACGAATAAGGTGCCGAGTCCCTGCATCGGTGACTGCCGGGCCAAAGAGGGGCTCTGCCTCGGTTGTGGCCGCACCCTGACCGAGATAGGCCAGTGGTCCACCATGGACAGCGAGGCCCAACTGGCCCGCATGGCCGAGCTCGATGGCTCTAAGAGCACCCATGCCTGCCCGGGCTGCGGCGAGCCGGCGTTCTGCGCCGTGTCGGCGGGGGAACCCATCGAGCGCTGTTGGTGCAACCAGCTTCCCGCCTTGCCCATGAGCGATGCCAGCGCCTGCTGGTGTCGCCGCTGTCTGGCCAAGGCCATCGCGGCACGCCCCTGACTCGGGCAGCGCAAAAAACGAAAAAGGCGCCTGGGGCGCCTTTTCTTATGCCTGTTGCTGGCGGTGCCAGCGGATATGCACGTCGTGCTCGCTCTGATCCCGGGGGAGCAGGAAGGTGGCGTAGATCACCTCGAACTCGTCCTGATGATCCAGCAAGCCGACCCAGACCTCGGCCCAACGTGCCATGTCAACCGGCTCGCCGAGTTCGGTTGACCAGTCGGCATTGGGCAGGGTTGCCTCCACCGCGCCACGTTGCTCGAACTCGAGGGTGATGTCGACGATTTGTTCGGGGGCCAGCATGTCGGCGGCCTGCTCCAGAAACTGATCATAGGCCCACTCGACCAGCTGATCCGGGCTACGTTGTTCCATGAAATCACTCCAGATACGTCCAGGTTCGCCACTTTAACAAGTATTGGGATGGGCAGCCAGCCCGGGGGCGGTGACGCCGTGCTGTCAAATGGCGGGATCAGGGGATAAGGTTAACAGAGCCGCCAGCAGGGGCGGCGTGACGGGGCGGCCTGGCAAGATGAAGCGACGACAGTACAGAAGGCAGATCAAGCGGCGGCGCGAAACCTGGTGGTGGCACTATCTGCCCCTTCATCGGGAAACCGTCGGCGGCCATCTGGGGCCCGCCTCTGATCCGCAGGATGGCGCTACTCTGTGCCGTGGACCCGGTTCAGGGTGACTTGCCCGAGTTGACCCATCTGACGACGGATCCAGGCCGAGCGCTGCTGCACATAGGGTGAGGGGGGCTTGACCCGATAACGCCAGGGATTGGGCAGGGCGGCGGCGAGCAGGGAGGCCTCGTAGCGGGTGAGGCGTATCGCCGGTTTGCCGAAGTAGTGCCTGGCGGCCGCCTCGGCGCCATAGATGCCGGGTCCGAACTCCACGATGTTGAGATACACCTCGAGAATGCGGGACTTGTCCCAGCCCAGCTCCATCAACAGGGTGAACCAGGCCTCTATCCCCTTGCGCAGGAAGCTGCGATCGCTCCACATGAAGAGGTTCTTGGCGGTCTGCTGGCTGAGGGTGCTGGCACCGCGCACCCGCCCGCTTTGCTGGTTGTGCCTGAGGGCCGAGCTGATGGCATCCATGTCAAAACCGTGATGTTCGGCAAAGCGCTGATCCTCGGCGGCGATCACCGCCAGTTGCAGCTCCCGGGAAATCTGCTCAAGCGGCACCCAGTCGTGCTTCACCTCGGCCACCTTGGCAGGGGGAAACAGGGCGCGTTCGAGGCGCCAGGTCCACATGGGGGGGTCGATGAAGCGCAGCAGCGCGACCGAGACGATGGTGCTCGCAAAGGCGGCCAGCAGCAGCTTGCCGAGCCAGCCCAGCAGTCGCCGTCTGCGTGAAGGCCTCACGGGCGCGGGCCCGCCGTCCCAGTCATAGTGGCCAGGATCATCGGGATCCGGAATTATTGGGGCAGCCATTCGATGTGGCAGAACTTCTCGTCAACGCGGCGGGAGAGCAGCATGCGGGCAAACAGGTGCTCGTACTCTTCTTGTTCGTTGCCAAGACCGACCCAGATCTCGGCATAGTCGGCGTCGCTCACCTCAAACCCCACGTCAGCCGCCCAGTCGTCGGCGGGATCGGTCTCCGCCAGCAGGCCGCGGTCGTTGAACTCCTGATTGAAGCGGACGATCTCCTGCTCGGGCAGGTTGTCGGAGGCCAGCTCCATGAAGAGTTCGAGGGCGGTGTCGAGCAGTTCCTCGACGCTGTGCATTTCGTCATTCAAAGACATAAAAGCCGTGTTCCAGATAAGGGGAGAGGGAAAGTCCGTCGGCAGCGCCTCGGGGTGCGCGGTATTCTAGCTGGCCCTGATGCCCTTGGCGAGATGCCGGGACGCCAGGCATTAAAAAACCGGATCCTGGGAAAGGATCCGGTCTTCATTGGGGGAAGGGGTCGCGCATGGTGCGTCAGCTCATCCCTTCTTCTGGTCGTCGGCGAAGGTGATGTTGAGCTCCAGCACCGACAACTCGTCACTCTTCTGATCAAGCTGGACGGTGATCTTGTCCGGGTCGATCTGCACGTATTTGCGGATCACGTCGAGGATGTCCTGCTTGAGCTGGGGCAGGTAATCCGGCCCCCCTCTGGATGAACGCTCGTGAGCCACGATGATCTGCAACCGCTCTTTGGCCAGTTGTGCGGTGTTCTGTTTCTTGTTGGAACGAAAATAATCCAATAATGACATGCTTAACTCCCGAACAGTCGGCTAAAGAAGCCCTTCTTCTCTTCTTCCAGAAAACGGAAATCCTTGGTGTCACCCAGCAGACGGGCGACGGCGTCCTCGTAGGCCTGACCGGCATCGGACTCCTTGTCCAGAATGACCGGCTCGCCGGAGTTGGAGGCGCGCAGCACCGCCTGGGACTCCGGGATCACCCCGAGCAGTTTGATGGCCAGGATCTCCTGTACGTCCTGCACGCTCAGCATGTCGCCGCGGTTGACGCGGGTCGGGCAGTAGCGGGTCAGCAGCAGGTGCTCCTTGATGGGATCCTCACCGCGCTCGGCACGGCGGGACTTGGAGGCCAAGATACCGAGGATGCGATCCGAGTCACGCACGGAAGAGACTTCCGGGTTGGTGGTGACGATGGCCTCGTCGGCGAAATAGAGCGCCATCAGGGCGCCGGATTCGATACCGGCGGGGGAGTCGCAGACGATGTAGTCAAACTGCATCTCTGCCAGCTGATCCAGGATCTTCTCCACCCCTTCACGGGTCAGGGCATCCTTGTCCCGGGTCTGGGAGGCGGGCAGGATGAACAGGTTTTCGCAACGCTTGTCCTTGATGAGGGCCTGGTTGAGGTTGGCTTCCCCGTTGATGACGTTGACGAAGTCATAGACCACGCGCCGCTCGCAACCCATGATGAGGTCCAGGTTTCTCAGACCAATGTCAAAATCGATGACCACGGTCTTGTGGCCACGCTGGGCCAGACCGGTGCTCAGTGCCGCGCTGGTTGTCGTCTTGCCAACGCCACCCTTGCCCGATGTAACGACTATGATTCGCGCCATTCTCGCTTCCTTGTAACTCTATTTGATTCGGTCTATACGAAGTTGTTCATTGTCGAGCCGGATATGGACCGGCTCTTGTATCACGCCTGCAGGCAATGCATCGCTGAGCTGGAAGGTGCCCGCGATGGAGAGCAGCTCGGCCTGCAATTGCTGGCAATAAATGCGGGCCTTGGGATTGCCCTTGGCCCCTGCGATGGCTCGGCCACGCAGGGCACCATAAACATGGATGCTGTCATCGGCGATGACTTCGGCGCCAGGGCTCACCGAGCCCAGCACCACCAGCGAGGTGCCGGCTGCATAGATCTGCTGACCGGAGCGCACCGGGCCCACGTGGACCTTGCTTGCCTCCACGGGCGCTGGCACCGGAGGAACCGGTGCGGCCTCCACTGGCTTGGGCTCAGGCACTGGCGGCGTCGGTTCAGGCTCTGCCTTGCGGCTCTTGCCTGACACCATGACGGCGAGGCCTGCCGCCTTGGCGGCCGTCTTCATCGCCTCGTCCCGCGCCCCCGTGATCCCGACCAGCACGAAGTCTTCCGACTCGACCAGCTCCCTGAGCTGTTCGAAATCGGGGATCGCCTCGAGGCGTTCCACATTGAGGACGAGGGGGGCACAATTAAAAAACTGGGGGGCCTGCGCGACCTTGGCCTCCAGCAGTTGTCGGATCCGGGCCGGATTGCCATCGCTGAGATGCAACACAGAAATAGTGAAGGTGGTCCCTTTCAATTCGTTATCGCGTTCAACCATGAATCTTCCCCGAACCGAGACGGTAATACGTTATTGTTATTCAATTCCTGATGTTATAGTTTGCCACCACCAGAGGCAATAAACCCGTCGGATTATATCAATTTCCATGTTGTGTGCAGTCTATAAAAGTCGCAAAAAAGCCGAGACCTATCTCTTTATTGAACGAAGAGAGGACTTTTCCCGCGTTCCCGAGGTGCTGATGAGTACCTTCGGGCGTCCCGAACTGGTCCTGATGACCAAACTGGACCCGGCCAAGCCCCTGGGGCTGGCCTCCACGGAGCGGGTGATGGCCGCCCTGAAGAGCCAGGGCTTTTATCTGCAGGTGCCACCGCCACCGGAAAACCTGCTGGAGCAGCACAAGGCGCAATTAAAGGACGCACGATGAGGGCGGGGCGGCTGGCACTGCTGTTGTCAGGCGCCCTGTCGGGATCGCCGGTGCAGGCCGGCCCCGATTTTGACCAGTACGTGGCGAGCCTCAAAGAGCAGGCGCTGGCGGCGGGCATGTTGCCCGAGACGGTGAGTGCGGCCTTTGCGGATGTACATCTTGTTGATGCTGCCATCAGGCACGACAAAAATCAGCCGGAATTCAAACTGACCCTGGACACATATATTCCCCGGGCGGTGCCGGAATGGAAAGTCAAGCAAGCCCAAACCTTATATCGCCAGCATTTGCCGCTGCTCACAAAAATAGGCAGGGAATATGGGGTTCAACCCCGCTTTATTGTTGCCTTGTGGGGAATTGAAACCAATTTCGGCAAAATAACCGGCCATTATCCCCTTATCTCTTCTCTCTCGACCCTGGCCTGGGACGGTCGCCGTGAAGCCTTCTTCAAAGGCGAGTTGTTCGATGCCCTGCGCATTCTGGAGCAGGGACATGTGAACCCCGCCAACTTCAAGGGATCCTGGGCGGGGGCCATGGGACAGGTGCAGTTCATGCCCTCGTCATTCCTGCAATACGCGGTGGATCAGGACGGGGACGGCAAGAAGGATCTCTGGGGCAATCTGGCGGATGTATTTGGATCGGCTGCCAATTATCTGAGCCAGAACGGCTGGCGTGAAGACCAGACCTGGGGACGGCGGGTGAGGGTGCCCGAGGCGCTCGATCCGGCGCTGCTGGGGCTTGAGATCCGCAAGCCGCTGTCGGCCTGGCAGGCGCTCGGGGTGCGGCAACTGGACGGCTCCCCCCTGCCTGCGGTCGACATGCAGGCCTCCCTCATCCGCCCCGACGATATTCACGGGCGAAGCTACCTGGCCTATGACAATTACCGGGTACTGCGTCACTGGAATCGCTCCCCCTATTTCGTGGTGGCCGTCGGTACCCTGGCCGATCGCATCGTGAAATAGCTCTCCCCCGTTCTCCTGTCACGGCGAACGGGTGGAGGTGATATGCCCGTCTCTTTTTATCCCTTGTCGGCCTCCCTTTATCCACGAACGCTGCCCTTTAAATCGCGACTAAAAAAAAAAGCGGGAATATATCCCGCTTTTTTCATGTCATCGCGACTCGGCGTTAGTCGCATGCAACCTGCATCACCTTGATGGCCAGGCCACCGCGGGAGGTCTCGCGGTACTTGGAGTCCATGTCCTTGCCGGTGATGTACATGGTCTCGATCACCTTGTCCAGCGACACACGCGGCTTGGAGGTGCGACGCAGGGCCATGCGGGAGGCGTTGACCGCCTTCATGGCGGCGATGGCATTGCGCTCGATGCAGGGCACCTGTACCTGGCCGGCCACCGGGTCGCAGGTCAGACCCAGGTTGTGTTCCATGCCGATCTCGGCGGCTTCACAGACATGCTCGGGGCTGCCGCCCATCAGCTCGGTCAGGCCGGCGGCGGCCATGGAGCAGGAGACGCCCACTTCACCCTGGCAGCCCACTTCGGCGCCGGAGATGGACGCGTTCATCTTGTAGAGCATGCCGACGGCGGCAGCGGCCAGATAGAAGCGGGTGTACTCGTCGCGGCCCACCGGCTGGATGAACTTGTCGTAGTAGGCCAGCACGGCGGGGATGATGCCGGCGGCGCCGTTGGTCGGTGCGGTGACGACGCGGCCACCGGCGGCGTTCTCTTCACTCACCGCCAGGGCGAACATGTTGACCCAGTCCACGATGTTCATGGGATCATTGGAGAGGTTCTCGTTGGTGGTCAGCTGGCGGTAGAGCGGGGCGGCGCGGCGCGGTACGCGCAGCGGGCCGGAGAGGACGCCCTCGGTGCGGCAGCCGCGCTCGATCCCTTCCCGCATGGTGGTCCAGATCTTGCCGAGCTTCTTGTAGATCTCTTCCGGGGTGTTGAAGCACTTCTCGTTTTCCATCATCAGGGCGGAGATGGAGAGACCACTCTGGCTGCAGTGGGCGATGAGCTCGGCGGCACTCTTGAAGGGATAGCTGACGGACATGTCGCCGCTGTCACCCTTGCCAAAGTTCTCTTCGTCGACGATGAAGCCACCGCCGATGGAGTAGTAGGTCTTGCTGTAGACGGCGTCATCTTCGATGAAGGCGGTCAGCCTCATGCCGTTTTCGTGCAGGGGCAGGGCCTCGTCATGGAAGATCATGGCGCCCTTGGGGAAGCTGACGGTGTGGCAGTGCAGGCCGATGGGCAGACGACCGGTCTGCTCCACGCGGGAGATGAATTCGGGGATGGCGTCGATGTCGACGTTCTCCGGCAGGTTGCCCGCCAGACCCATGATGATGGCGGTATCCGTGTGGTGGCCTTTGCCGGTCCAGGAGAGTGAGCCATAGACATCGACCTGGATCCGGGTGATGTCACGGATCTTGCCGCCAGCACGCAGTTCATCCACGAACTGTTTGGCTGCCTTCATGGGGCCGACAGTGTGGGAAGAGGAGGGGCCAACACCGATTTTGAAGATATCAAAAACGCTGATCATGTAACAATTACCTCAGGGTAGAAGGGGGCGCCATGCCCACTCGCAGAAAAGGGATCCATGGGACGGGTCTGTCGTCACAAAGGCCAGGGAACCGGATAACCACAGTGTAACGGTTCAATGCCTAAAAAAAGTTGAAACAGATCTATTTTTGTTGAATTCGTGGCGCGAGTATAAAATTTATTTTGATGGTTATCCATTTTGTTAAGCGCCAGACAAACGTTTTGCAAAAAAATACCCGGCGATGCCGGGTATTCGAGTGCCATATGCGGCTTTATCACAGAGGCTTAACACTCGGTGATGTTGACGGCAAGGCCGCCCCGGGCGGTCTCCTTGTACTTGGTCTTCATGTCGTTGCCGGTTTCCCACATGGTTCTGATCACCTTGTCCAGCGACACCTTGTGCTCGCCGGTGCCGCGCAGGGCGAGGCGGGCGGCATTGATCGCCTTGACTGCGCCCATGGCGTTGCGCTCGATGCAGGGCACCTGCACCAGGCCACCGACGGGATCGCAGGTCAGCCCGAGATTGTGCTCCATGCCGATCTCGGCGGCGTTCTCGACGATGGCGGGGCTGGCACCCAGCAGCTCGGCCAGGGCACCAGCGGCCATGGAGCAGGCCACGCCGACCTCGCCCTGACAGCCGACCTCGGCCCCCGAGAGGGAGGCATTCTTCTTGTAGAGGATGCCGATGGCGGCGGCAGTGAGGAAGTACTGCATCAGCAGCTCGTCATCCACCTTGCGCACGAAGCGATCGTAATAGTGCAACACGGCGGGGATGATGCCGGCGGCGCCGTTGGTCGGCGCCGTCACCACGCGGCCTCCGGCGGCGTTCTCCTCGTTGACGGCCAGCGCAAAGAGGTCCACCCACTCCATCACCATCAGCGGATCCTTGTTGAAATTGGTTTCGCCACAGAGCTGGCGATAGAGGGCGGGAGCCCGACGCTTGACCTTGAGGCCGCCTGGCAGCACCCCCTCGCTCTTGCAGCCACGCTCCACACACCCCTGCATCGCCTGCCAGATCTTGCGAAGCCCGGCCTTGATCTCCGCTTCCGAGCGAAACACCTTCTCGTTGGCCAACATCAGCCCCGAGATGGAGAGGCCGCTCTCCTGGCACTGGGCCAGCAGTTCGGCGCCGCTCTCGAAGGGATAGGGGATGGGGTGGGCGGCATCGAAGCGGGCCGCCTCTTCCCGGGCGTTGGCGAAGTGACTCTCCTCGATGATGAAACCGCCCCCGATGGAGTAGTAGGTCTGCTCGAACACAAGGGTGTCACCCTCATAGGCGCGCAATGTCATGCCGTTGGAGTGGGCGGGAAGGGTTTTGCGCCGGTTGAAGAGGATGGCGCCGATGCGAGGAAATTCGCTGGGTTGCTCGCCGCCCAGGCAGAGGGTCTGGGTCTGCTCTACCTGGGCGAGGAAGGCGGGAATGGCCTCGATGTCCACGGATTCGGGTTCAAATCCGGCCAATCCCAGGATGATGGCCTTGCCGGTGCCGTGCCCCTTGCCGGTCTGGCCCAGTGAGCCGTAGCACTCGACGACAACGCGTCCGGTACGGGAGAGGAGTGCGTTCGCTTTGAGGGTCTGGATGAAGGCGCAGGCGGCCCGCATCGGTCCCACGGTATGGGAGGAGGAGGGGCCTATCCCGATGGAAAACATGTCGAAGACACTGATCATGACGTACTCCAATTATGGATTTCGTCTAAACATTGTAAATTTTTTGTAGTCGTTGAAAAGGGGGGAAATGGCGGGGTGTGATGGCGGTAGGGAAATGGGCGCGGGATAGACGCGCCATGGGGGAGCCGCTCGGCATCCCATGGCGCCCGTGATACATCAGTCGAGGAACTCGCACAGATAGGCGGAGGCGATCTTCACTTCCAGCTTGAAGGAGGAGTGACCGGCCACGTCGAAGGATTCCCCCTGCTGGTAGGTGTGCCACTCATCTTCGTCGGCCAACTGGATGGTGAGGGCGCCCTTGATCACCGTCATGCGCTCCGGGGCGGCGGTATTGAACAGGTACTCGCCCGCTTCCATCACACCAACGGTAGCTTTCTCGCCTTTTTGCTCGAAACCGATGGATTTAACATTTCCGTCAAAATACTCGTTAACTTTCAGCATCTTTTCTTCCCTGTATGCACGTTTGCAGAGCCAACGTAGCACACTGTTTTGGATGTTGTCATGGTAAAAGGAGCAAAAACAGCCGTGTCTCTTTTGAGGCTTTACTTTCTCATAAAGTTATCAATGCATTTCGTTAACGGATTCTGATGTAAAACGGGGCGCAAATATGAGATAAAGCGCACCGCCAGAGCAATGGAGAGGATTTGACGCTCTGGGTGGTCATTTACGCTGTAAAAGTGTGAGTAATTGCTAAATAAAGGAACATTCTGTGTTAACAAAAGGATTAATCAAAAACATCGGCTTCCAGGTAGTGGTGGCCATGGTGCTGGGCGCGCTGGTCGGGGCGCTCATGGGAGAGCAAGCCACGGTGTTTGCGCCGCTCGGCACCCTGTTTATCCAGCTGATCAAGATGCTGGTGATCCCGCTGGTAGCGGTGGCCATCCTGTCCGGGGCCGCCAACCTGGGGGCCAGCCCCGCTGCTGGCAAGATTGGCGTCACCACGCTCGCCTTCTTCCTCGTCACCTCCGCACTGGCGGTGTTCCTGGCGTTGGTGATGGGTCAGGTGTTCAAACCCGGTGTGGGTGTTGACTTTGGCGCCACCGCGGCCATGTTCTCCGGCGACTACGCCGACAAGGGGGCACTGCCCGATGCAGTGGCCACCCTGCTCGGCATGATCCCGACCAACGTGTTCAGCGCCTTGAACGAGGCCAACATCCTGCAGATCCTGGTGTTCTGCATGTTCCTCGGCATCGCCCTGGCCAAGCAGCCCCGCGAGCGCGCCAAGCCGCTGGTGGATGGGCTCAACACCCTGGTGGACGCCTTCGTCTGGATGATCAACAAGGTGATGCTGATCGCCCCCATCGGCGTCTTCGGCCTGATGGCCGACGCCATCGGCACCTACGGCTTCGACGTGCTGACCCTGGTGCTCAAGCTGTTCGTCGTCTATGTCGCCGCCATCCTCATCTTCGGCTTCGTGGTCTATCCGCTGCTGATCGCGTTCTTCTCCAACACGCCGGTACGCAAGTACTTCTCCGCGATGAAGAAACCGCAGATCGTGGCCTTCTCCACCGCCTCTTCCATGGCGACCCTGCCGGTTAACATGGAGACCTGCGAGCGCGATCTGAAGGTGACCAACGCCACCGCTTCCTTCGTGCTGCCGCTGGGCGCCACCATCAACATGAGCGGCAACGCCATCTATTACGGCCTGGTCGCCATCTTCTTCGCCCAGGTCTACAACATCGATCTCTCCATGGGTGCCTGGGCGGCGATCATCGTCACCTCCACCCTCGGTGCCATCGGTCAGGCCGGTGTGCCTGGCCCGAGCTTCCTGGTGGTGGCCGTGCTGCTGGCGGCCGGGATCCCCATCGAGGGTCTGCCGCTGCTGTTCGCGCTGGATCGTCTGTTCGACATGATCCGGACCGCGCTCAACATCACCGGTGATGCGGCCTGCGCCATCATCGTCGATCGCTACAGCCCGGATTACGATCCGAACCGCTGGAGCAAGGAGGCCTGATATCGGGTCGTCCACCGTGCATGACAAGAGGGAGGCTTCAAGCCTCCCTCTTTCATTTGTGTCTATTTGCTGGCGGTGTTCCCCGCTTGCCTCGCCCGTCTGCGTGACTCAGGGGGAGAGGTGTGCCAGGGCCTGGCGGCAGCGCTGCTCGGCCGCCTCCAGCTCCAACAGGACCATCTGGATATCTTCCAGCTGCTGCTGCAGGGTCTCCCGCTTGTCGGCCACCAGCCCCAGCATGGTCTGCAACTGGGAGCGGCTGCTCTTGTCCGCATCGTAGAGATCGAACAGCTCCCGGATCTCTGCGAGGCTGAAGCCCAGACGCTTGCCACGCAGGGTCAGCTTGAGCCGCACCCTGTCCTGACGGCTGTAGATCCTGTGCTGTCCCTGGCGGGTCGGGTTGAGCAGGCCCTGATCCTCGTAGAAGCGGATGCTGCGGGTGGTCACATCAAACTCGCGAGCCAGCTCGCTGATGCTGAAGGTGCGGGTGTCGTCCCTGGATTTGGTCATGGGGCTGTCTTGGCTGCCATCTGGTTGTCAATGCAGGCTGGCACCTTACCCAAACGTCAACTTCCCCGCAAGTCTTGTTCCCGTCGCGGCCACGGCATATGTTATCCCGATGTAACAAGGAGAGTGCTATCGATGGATATCGTGATTGTGGCGGCCAAACGTACCCCCATGGGGGCCTTCCAGGGGGCCTTGAGCGGGCTCGGTGCCCCCGAGCTTGGCGCCTGCGCCATCCGCGCCGCGCTGGCGCAGGCCGGGATGACGGGGGAGCAGGTCAATGAGGTCTATATGGGCAACGTGCTGAGCGCAGGGGTCGGCCAGGCGCCAGCCCGCCAGGCGGCGCTCAAGGGGGGGCTGCCGGACAGCGTGCCCTGCACCACCATCAACAAGGTGTGCGGCTCCGGCATGAAGGCGGTGATGCTGGCGGCGGACAGCCTGCGCCTGGGGGAGGCCGAGGTCGTGGTGGCGGGGGGTATGGAGAGCATGAGCCGCGCCCCCTATCTGCTGGACAAGGCGCGCAGCGGTTTTCGCATGGGGCATCAGAGCGTGCTCGATCACATGTTCCTGGACGGCTTGCAGGATGCCTACGAAGGCCATCTGATGGGTCATTACGCCCAGTTGAGTGCCGATCGCAGCGGACTGACCCGGGCCGACATGGATGCCTTTGCCATCGCCTCCCTGGAGCGGGCGCTGACGGCGCAGCGCAGCGGTGCCTTCGGGGCCGAGCTGGCGCCCGTGATGGCCGGGGACACCCTGCTGCTGGCGGACGACGAGCAACCGGGGAAGGCCAGGCCCGACAAGATACCGACCCTGAAACCGGCCTTCAGCAAGACGGGCACCATCACGGCGGCCAATGCAAGTTCCATCTCGGACGGGGCGGCAGCTCTGGTGCTGATGCGGGGCGAGACCGCTGCCCGGCTCGGATTGCCGGTGCTGGCCAGGGTAGTGGGTTACCAGAGTCACGCGGCCTTGCCGGCGGAGTTTACCAGTGCCCCCGTCGGCGCCATCGACAAGTTGCTGGCACGGGTGGGCTGGTCGGTGGAGGAGGTGGACCTGTTCGAGGTCAACGAGGCATTCGCCATGGTGAGCATGCTGGCCATGGCAGGGTGCGGCATCCCCCATCACAAGTTGAACGTGAACGGCGGGGCCTGTGCGCTGGGGCACCCTCTTGGCGCCAGTGGCGCCCGCATCCTGGTGACCCTGATCCATGCCCTGCGTGCCCGCGGGCTCAGACGAGGGGTGGCGAGCCTGTGCATCGGGGGAGGGGAGGCAACGGCCATCGCCATCGAGGCAGGCTGAATGCGTGGGTGAGATTGCTGCGGGTTGATGACATGACAACGTCCCTTCAAGAGGGACGTTGTCATGTCTGGCGGGAGTGGACCGGTTGCTCTTCCATGGCCTGAAGCTGCTGGTTGACCCAGGCGGTGGCGCTCAGATAGAGGTGGCTGACTTTCTCTTCGTTGAGGCCGAGCCGGACGGTGTTGGCGGCGACCCGCTGCCAGTCGGCTTTCTCGAAATCTTCACAGAACGCCAGGTAGAACCCGAGCTTGCCCTTGCGGGTGAGCAGGGCGGCACGAATGTCGTCGGTCAGGGGAATGGAGCCGAGCAGCTGATCCAGCGGTTCTCCCATGAGCACGTCCAGCAGGGAGAAGAGGCCGGTGACAAAGGCTTGCTGTGCCTGCTCTGCGGGCGCATGGGTCTGGGCCAGCAGTTCGCAGAACCGGGCTCTGATGAGGGACATCTGGTGGAGTTCGGCACTCTTTTCACTCCCCGCACTGGTGGCGGCGATCAGGGCGACGAAGCGCTTGAGCTGGGCGTGCCCCAGGGAACTTGCGGCCTGGCGAAACGAGGCGATGGGTTGTGGGAAGCGCTTGAGGTGGTTGATGTAGCGCAGCAGCTTGAGAGAGAGGGTGAGATCCTGATTGAGCAGTTGCTCAATCTTGTCCAGATCCGGTTCGGTCTGATTGACCACCTCGAGCAGTTGCATCACCACCAGCTGGGCCGGTGGTATGGTGGGCTGTTGCACCATCTGAGGGCGGCTGAAGAAAAATCCCTGGAACAGGGTGACGCCGAGCTGCTTCATCCGCTCGAACTCGGCCTGATCCTCGACTTTCTCGGCCAGATAGGTGAGGGGCAGGTGGCGATGATTCGCCATGAAGTGCTCGATGCAGGGTTGCGGCGTGCTGCGCAGGTCGAACTTGATGATATGGATGTAGGGGAGGAACCTGTCCCAGTCTGAGACCATGGTGAAGTCATCCAGCGCCAACCGATAGCCCAGCCCATAGAGCTGGATCACTTTCTCCAGCAGCGCATCGTCGGGCTCGGCATCCTCCAGGATCTCGATCACCACCTTGTCACGGGGGAGGCACTCGGCCAATCCGTCCAGCAACAGGGAGTGGGGGAAATTGATGTAGCAGGGGTGATCCCCGATGAGCTGATCGATGTTCTGCTGCAAGAACTGCTCGGCAACCAGCCTGGAAGTGGCCTGCTGTGCGGAGACGGAGGGAAATACATTGTCCAGGCTGTCGCGAAACAGCAGCTCATAGGCTTGGGTGTTCAACTCCCGATCCAGAATGGGCTGCCTTGCTACATAGGAATACATGCATCTCTCCACCATGGTTACAGGCTTGATTCTATGGTGAAGCGGATCACTATGCCAGTGCCGACCGGTCGGGAAGGTCAACAACTGGCATACTATTTGTCAGGAAACCCGGGGTGTCAGAACAGGTAGTTGAGCTGCAGGCCGGCGAGCCAGGCATCCCCTTCCGAGGTGCCATTGAAAGTGGAGGTGGTCTGGGGGATGCCCGGCCTGAGCTGCATAGTTTCGCTCACGTCCACCTTCTTGCCGTCGATCAGGGTCAGCCCCAGATCCAGCGAGAGGTGGCGGTCAATCTGATAGCCCACGCCGGCGCTGTACCAGACCCGATCCGAGTCGGGGATGGAGATGGTGCGGCGATCCGCCGGGACCGGGCTGCGGTCGTAGGCGATACCGGAGCGCAATTGCCACTGGGGGGCCAGCTGGTAGGTCATCCCCAGGGCATAGCGCCAACTGTCTTCCCAGTGCTCCTCCTTGATGTGCATGGTGCCGTGGTGGTCGAGCTCGGATTCGAGCTGCACGAATTTGCTCCAGTTGGTCCAGTTGATGCTCGAATGCAGCGCCAGGGCCGGGGTGAGTTGATGGAACAGAGCCAGCTCGGCGGTGGCGGGCAAGGGCAGATCCAGGCTGCCAGTATCGGTGAAGGGCTGGCCCCTTTGATCGATGCCGATGGCGTCACCGGAGAGGGTCAGGGTTACGTCGTGGCGATAGGAGAGACCGATGCGGGTTGCCTGCGACAACTCAAGCAGGGTGCCCAGGTTCCAGCCCATGGCCCAGCCATCCCCTTTCAGGTGCTTGGCTATCTGGTTGTTGGAGGGGAAGGTGCCACCCACTTCCCCTTCCCCCTGAATGGCGGAGAGACCGGCCCCGACGGACCAGACGCGGTTGATGCGATAGGCCAGGGAGGCCCCCAGATCCACTGTCTTGATGTCGGAGACGTTGCCGAAGTGACCGGCGTTGTAGTTGTCCGGCATCTTGACCCCGAGTCCGTAATAGGAGGTGGCGGCAAGCCCGAGGCGCCATTGCTCGCTGAGGGGCACGATGAGATAGGCGTTGGGCACCCAGGCGTCACCCGCAATGTCGTGGGCTCCGGCATCCAGACTGACCGGCCCCTGAGTGGTAGGCACCCGGGTGGTGCCCTCTATGTTGACGTCGGGGTGCACGTGGATAACGCCGCCGGAGAAGGCCAGGGTATCGAACCGGGTCATGGCGGCGGCATTGCGGGAGAGCACGCTGGCATTGTCGGCGATGGCGGCCTCACCCGCGAAGGCACGCCCCATGCCGGTGGCGGATTGCTCCGCGAGCTGGAAGCCGGCAGCCTGCACCTGGCTCGACAGCAGCAAGAGGGCTATAAGGGAGGGTTTGAACGTCGGATGCATGGTCTTTCCTCGGGATGAACTGGGTGTTCATTCTGTTATTCGGTTGGGGCCGGGATTTTATATGGTATGACCAGCAAGGCAACGGGGAGAGGGGAACGTGGGGCAAAACGGGATTAAATGCTGAAAGAAATACCCATAACAGATTGATAAAAAAAGAAAAGAGTACAGTTGTTTACTACAGCTGTGCGCTCAGATAACGAAATTGGATAAAAAAAGAGCGCCCTGGGGCGCTCTCGATGATGACATGAAAATCAGAATTTCATGTTGAACTGGGCGGAAGCCAGCAGGGCGTTGCCGTGGGAGGTGCCCTTCCAGCGCAGCGCATCGCTGTGGTTGCGCAGGCCTTCGTTCACGTCCACTTCCTTGCCGTCCAGATAGGCCATGCCGAAGTCGAGGCTCATGTCCGGATTGATGTGGTAGGTGGCACCGGCGCTGTACCAGATACGGTCGGAGTCAGGAATGCTCAGGCTGCGGTATTCCGGCTCGATGGGGCTGTTGTCGTAGGCGAAGCCGATACGGGCTTCCCAGGACGGGTTGACGTACCAGGTACCGCCCAGGGCGTAACGGGCAGAGTCCTTGAACTTCTCGTCTTTTTGCAGGCACACGCCGCCGGCGCAGTTGCTGCTGGTGGCCTTGAGCTCCTGGAAGGCGCTCCAGTCGGTCCAGTTCACGGAGTAGTGGACAGCGAATTGCTGGTTCAGGCGGTGGTAGCCTGCGAACTCGGCCTGGGCCGGCAGATCCAGCTTCAGGTTGCCATCGACGACGCGGTTGCCGGAGGTGGCGCCCTGGAAGTCGCCGTCAAAGCTCAAGTCCACCTGGGAGCGGTAGGTCAGGGCGAGACGGTTGTTTTCGTTGATCTCGTACAGGGTGCCGACGTTCCAGCCAAAGCCCCAGGTGTCGCCCTTCAGGTGAGCCAGACGGGTATCGGAGTTGGCGCCCGGAATGGCGGCGGAAAGCGCACCGGCATAACGGTTCAGCTCGGCGGCGGCGTAGACGGCATTGATGCCGGCACCGACGCTGAAGCTGGAGTTGATGCGATAGGCGATGTTGGGGTTGATGTTGAAGGTCAGCAGCTCGGTGTCACCGGCGCCGGCACCGGCCGCGAAGGTCTTGGAATATTCGGTGGAGAGGCCGTAGTTGGAGAAGAGGCCGATCCCCCAGGCCCACTGATCATTCAGGGGCTGGATGAAGTAGGTGGCCGGCACGAAGGCATCGGGGGCGATGTCGCTCTCGCTGGACGGAGCCAGCTTGGTGGGGCCGGCATAGATGTCGCCAGCCACATCCACGTCGGGCTTGATATAGGTGCCGGATACAGACAGTGCCATCTTGTCGAAGGTGGTCATGGCCGCCGGGTTACGGGACAGCACGGCCGCGTTGTCGGCGATGGCTGCTTCACCTGCGTAGGCGCGACCCAGACCGGAGGCCGAGTGCTCGTTCAGCTGGAACGCGGCGGCGAAGGTCTGGGTGCTGGCCAGGGTCACGGCCGCAGCGATCAGGCTTTTCTTGAAAAAGGCAGTTGTCATAGTGTTCTCTCTTTGTAAGCAGATTTTCTGTCGACATCGCGGCTCTTTGGCGGCTATTGACGACATGATCTGTTGTTATGTCAGCTTCTTCCCATTCATTGCTGGCGTGATTCTATGGATCTGGTAGGAGGTAAGAAATCAGACCAGTGACAGCAGAATACATAAAAGTTTCCATTGTGTTAATCATTTGTTTTAACTTGCCGTTTTATTAGGCTGATTTATCTATTATTGGATAAATAAAGCACAAATGGTGCCGTTTGCGTCATTTAAAATAAATAGTAAAAATGTGACTTCGCGCGGGCAATGGGCGGGAACATGCGGGGATGTGGGGATGAACAGGCAGACAATGAGGATGTCTGCCTGTGATGTGGCTGAGGCGGAGGACGAGTCAGCCTGGGTCAAGGTCTGTTAAATGGACCAGTGCAGGCGTGACTCAAGCTGGCGGGCAACCGGGGCGAGGGGCTCCTGCATGTCTCCGATGAGCACCATGTTGGCCCCCTTGAGCGGCAGTATCTCCCCCTTGAGGGTCCCGTCTGCAAAATCGGACTGGATCGTCAGTGGCAGATGCTTGGGGACGAGGAACAGGGTGACCGGTCCCATCTTGCCCTGGAGCACCATGTGCAGGGCCGGTCCCTGGTAGAAGGCGCAGTGGTTGACATAGGTTACCTTCATGCCCGGCATCTCGCTCAGGGTGGCACCATATTTCTCCATTTTTGCGTTGATGGTGTGCAGGCTGACCCGCTCATCCACCGCATGAATGAAGGGCTCTTCCCCATAAACGTGGGACATGGCGACCTGAGCCAGCGACAGGGTGTCCGGTGCCACAGGCCAGCTGATCCAGCGGGTGCTCATGCCGAGCAGGAAGGCGACCGAGGCTGCGATGGCCAGAGCGCGCCATTGCGTGCGTGCAGGAGTGGCGGGTAGCGAGACCACCTGCTCCTCTTCGGCTGCCATCGCCTGTCTGAGCAGGATCCGCTCCGCAAGACCGGCCGGTACGTCCACTTCCAGAGTGCTGCGCACCTGGCGCTCGAGCTGCTGCATCTCGTCCAGATGCTTGCGATTGGCCGGTGACGCCTCGGCGGCTTTCAAGAAGGCGGGATCCCTGTCCGAGGGGTGAGTGATGGCCCGGCGGCGAAATTCAAGCTCATCCATTGGTGTGTCCTCTCTGTTGTTTCGCAGACTCCATGGCCTCTTTTATCTGGTTGCGGGCGCGAAACAGCCTTGTCATGACGGTGTTCTTGTTCAGGCCGAGTTGCTCGGCGATCTCCTCCCCGCTGAATCCCCCCAGTACCTGCAGCAGCAGCGGCTCCTGATACTCGGCAGGCAGGCGGGCGATGTGGCGCCTGAGCCATTCGTGCTCCATCTCCTGCTCGCTTGGCAGGACACCCTGATCCCGCAGGGGGTGCTCGTCGAGGTCGACGAGATCGAACTGCTTTCGCTCAAAGCGGCGGGCATTCTCCCGCCGCAATATGGTGATGAGCCACGCCTTGGCAGCCTTGTCGTCCAGCAGGGTATCTATCGCCTTCCAGGCGCGCAGGAAAGTCTCCTGCACCAGATCCTCGGCGATTTGCGGATCCCGGCACAGCCAGTAGGCGTAGCGGTAGATGTCCCCGTGCAGGGCGTGCACCAGGGCTTCGTACTTGGTTTGTTTGTCTGCCATCTCCCCATAGACCGGAGACGCGCAGGGATCCTTTCCCGTGTCGGCCCTTTTTCTTCTGAAAAAACCTAACGCCATAAAGGGGTGTCCTGTTTCATGAGGGGCGCATCATGCACGCATCCACGCCAGTATTCGAAGACCATAGGCTATCGCAAAGCTCTCCCAGGTGCACAACTCCCTGGCGAGCGCCTGCCTGGGCAGGTGTTCGCCAGGGACTCGTTTGGGGGAAAAACAGGCCCGATCCAGGCCGTCCAGCAGCGCCCCCATGGCGGGGTCGCGGTGACAGGGCAGCCTGGCCAGATGCAGACAGGGGGTGTCCCAGCGCAGGACGGCCCAGGTCAGCAGGGTTTCCCTGGCCTCGTCAGGAGATCCCGTGGCGAGGGCCCGTTGCAGGCGATAGAAGGCGCGCCAGCGCGGCCAGCGGCGCATGAATGCCCGCAGCAGGATGGCCAGGAGCACCCAATAGAGATACTGGACCCCTGGTGCGGGGGAGGCGGGAGTGGCGCTCTCCCTTGCCGTGAACACCAGAGAATGTGCGGGCAGGCGCGCCTCCTCGATGCGGCCGCTCTGGGTGTTGAACCAGCGCAGGGTCTGGGGGGGCAGCACATAGCGCCCCGCCTCGTCGGCGGTCAGGGCCTGGCGCCACTGGCGCTCGAAGCGAAGCGCCCCCTCGGCCACGAATCGCTCCTGTTGCTGCTCGCCGTCCGGCTTCATGGAGAGGCCGGCGGGCAGGGGCGGGGCCGGCAAGGGGGGCAGGCGGTTGCCATCCCCCCCTTCCATCACCAAGGTGAGGATGCGGATCACCGGCTCACCCACCCTGGCCTGCGCCGGGCTGAACTGCTGGCGCAACACCAGGCTGCTCGCCACCGGCTCCAGGGGGGCCTTGTCCACCTTGATGAAGAGGGTCGCCGCCCTGGCGGACAGCAGATCCCCCGCGTTGCCCGGCGCGGTCGCACCGGCCTGGTCCTGGTGCGGCAACCGCCCCTGGAAGCGGGGGGATTCGACGGGATGGAGTCCGGGTCCTTTGGCCTGCAGCAGCCATTTTCTCGTGAGACGCCCGGGCAGGCCGGGGCTGGCAGGAGAGTCCCAGCGGTCCTCGCCAAGGCGGCGAATGGTAAAGGCCGGGGTGATGGGCTCGCCGAGGTTGGGGGCCTCCAGGTTGGCGGGCAGCCAGAGGGTCAGCTCATAGATGAAGGGCTGGCCGGGGTAGAGATTCCCCTCATGGAGCGCCCGGGCCTGCAGCTCGACCGGAGAGAATACCGGGTCTTGTGCCGGCATCAGGGTGCCGTCCAGGGAACGTGTCGGCACCGCCAGGGAGGGGGTGAGATCGGCGCCAAGGGGCAGGGAGGGCACCTGGCGCGGGCTTGTATCGAGCAGGTGCAGGGGGATCTGCCAGCGGGTCAGGCTGCGGCTCTGGGCACTGACCCGCTGGATGCTGACCCGCCCGACCGCAAACTGGCGCAGCAGCGGTTGCAGGTTGAGATCCTCATCGCGGTACATCCCGTCGGCCTCGATGATGAGCAGCCAGTCGCGCTCGCTCGCCCCCGGCAACAGCTCGGCCTCGACAGGGACGGCCTGCACCCGCATGGCGCACAGGGCGAGCAGCAGCCAGCAGCCGATCCGGGGGGAGAGTAAGCGCAGCACGAGGATCACCAGGGCTCCTCCACCTTGATCAGGGGGCGGCGCAGGGCCTCCTTGCGAAGGCGCTGCTCCAGCAGCAGCACGGGGGGCGCCGGGGGGCGGGGAGCCTCTGAGGCGCGGGCGGGGTCGGGAGTGTCGGCCTGCTCCGGGGCATTTGCTGAGGGCGTTGTCTGCGGCGGGTTGGCCCGTAGCAGGGCCAGGTTGTGCAAGGCATCCCTGTGCCCAGGTTCAAGGCGAAGGGCGCTCAGATAGGCCTGCTCCGCGGCGGCAAGATCCCCGAGCCAGACCAGGGCATTGCCCCTGTTGTAGTGGGCGGTGGCGCTGTTTGCCCTGCCATAGGCGGCGACGGCCCTGGCGTAATCCCCGGCTCTATAGCAGGCGTTGCCTTGCCAGACCGGATCCTGGAAGGCGTTGGCCGCTTCCCGATAGTGTCCCTGGCGATAAGCCTGCCAGCCTGCTTCATCTTGTCGGGAGGCCGCCTGCAGGGAAGGGGGCGCGACGCCAATGACGAGGATCACCAGCAGCCAGTGGGCGCCGATCCGCGCCAGCAGCGCCAGGGGGAGCAAGGGGATGAGCAGCCAGGGGCCGAGATCCCGGGATTGCCCCTGCGTCAGGGCCTGGCCCATGGGCAGGGGGGCAAAGCGCGGCAGGCCGGAATCAAGCCAGGCCAGCCTGCCTCCGGTACTGGCGGCAAGGGCGGCCATGGCCTCCTCGTCGGGCGCCGGCAAGGTGTGGCCGATCGGGCTG